>NZ_JBFRER010000026.1:0-72741 GCF_052114405.1 Streptomyces sp. M-16
CGAAGTTCCGCGACTTCCACGACGCCTCCCAGCGCGTGCTCGCCGAGAAGCTCGTCGAGTGGGGCCTGGTCGAGGGCCCCGTCGAGCGCGTCCTGGAGCTGGGCCTGCAGCGCCGCTGGACCCTGCACGGCACCGGCCACATGCTCGGCATGGACGTCCACGACTGCGCCGCCGCCCGCACCGAGGCCTACGTCGACGGGACGCTGGAGCCGGGCATGTGCCTGACCGTCGAGCCCGGTCTGTACTTCCAGGCCGACGACCTGACCGTGCCCGAGGAGTACCGCGGCATCGGGGTCCGGATCGAGGACGACATCCTCGTCACCGAGGACGGCAACCGGAACCTGTCGGCCGGTCTGCCCCGCGCTTCGGTCGAGGTCGAGGCCTGGATGGCACGGCTCAAGGGCTGACGCGTTCCTCACGTGACGGTGGGCGGGGACCGGACCGGTTCCCGCCCACCGGCGCGAGCGCTCGCGCGCCTGCGCCTGCGCCGCCCAGGGCGTGCCGCGTGCCGCCTGCCGCCTGCCGCCTACGACACCTTCAGCAGCGCGTCGTCGCGCCACTTCAGCATCTTGTCGAAGCTCACCACCGCTCCCCGGCCCGGCCGGTTGCGGAGGCGGACGTGGTCGGAGAGCTCGGCGATCAGTCCCAGGCCCCGGCCGTGCTCGGCCAGGGAGGGTCTGCGGCGGGACACGGTGGCGGGCGGGAACCCGGGCCCCGAATCGGTCACCTCGATGCGGCAGCGGTCCCCGTCCAGATAGGCCGTGACGTGGTACGCCTCGGTCCCGTCCGGGACACCGACGGCACGGGCACACCCGCCGGAGGCCCCGCCGCGACCGCCGTGATCACGGCGGTCTCTGTCGCCACCACCGTGCTCCACCGCGTTCGCGCAGGCCTCGGTCAGGGCGACCGACAGGTCGAAGGAGATGTCCGGATCCACCCCCGCGGTCTCCATCGCCCCCAGCAGCAGTCGCCGTGCGAGCGGCACGCTCGCGGCTTCGCGCCTCAAGTGGAGAGACCACCAGATGCTCATACGGATACCTATTGCCGCCCACGGGCGGGCGTAAGCCCCCGAGCGCCGGGAGAGCCCTCATTCGGCCGATGCGGCACTCCCGGGCGCCGGTGTATGCCCGGCCCTGACGCCGTTTCCGGCCCGCCGCTGACTACGCACTGTGCCCGCGCTGACGGCGCGCCGTGCGCGCGCTGACCTTGGATCGGAACCCTACGGTCCCTCCAGTACCTGCCGTATGCAGCGCCTAAGCGCAGTGCGATGATGGCCCGGCCATGACTACCACCCACACGACACGCGCCGGAGCATGCCTCCGGACGACCCGGGCCGCGGTGTTCACCGCGGTCTGTGTCGCGCTGTCCGCGGCCGGCCACGCCGTGGCCTCCTGCGCGACCGTGCCGTGGTGGGCACTGGCCCTGGCCTTCGTCGCCGTCTTCGCGGTCGCGGCACCCCTCGCGGGGCGCCGCCGTCCGCTGCCGGGCATCGCCGCCGGGCTCGTCGTCGGCCAGCTCGGACTGCACACGCTGTTCGGACTCGGCCAGCACGGCGCCACTGCCGCCCAGGCCCCGGCCCAGGGGGCCGACGCCTCGCTCGCGGCGCTCGCCGCCCGGCTGGTCTGCGGGGGCAACTCCGTACCGCTCAGCCCGGCCGACGCCCGGCGGATCCTTGAGACCGCCGGGCTGGACCCGGCCGCCCTGGCCGGGGAGGCCGCCGCGCAGGCCCACATGGCCCACGCGCACATGGCCTCCGCCGCCGCGGAGCCCTCGATCGGCCTGTTCAGCCCGGCCATGCTGGCCGGCCACCTGCTGGCCGCGCTCGCGGCCGGCTGGCTGCTGGCCCGCGGTGACGCCGCGCTGTTCCGGCTGATCGAGCTGTCCCGGCTGTCCCGCGAGGCCGACCCGGTACGTCCGCTGCGCGCCGCGCTGGCCTTCGTACGCGCCCTCGCGGCCGGACTCCCCGGCGCGCCCGCCCGCGGGCCCCGGGCCCGCCGCACCACAGCGGCACCCGCCGTCGCGACCGGCCGCGACGCGCTCCTGCACACGGTCATCAGGCGCGGACCGCCCGCGGCGGCGTTCGCCCTCGCAGCCTGACGCGGCACCCCACTCTCCGTACGCACAACGGGAGCACCGGTGCCGCGACCTCCGCGCGCGCCCGTGAGCGGAGCCACCGTCACCCCTGCAACCTGGAGTGTTCCCGCCGTGAAGACCTCTCGCGTCTCCCTCGCCGCCGCCCTCGCCGCCGGCGCCGTCCTCGTCCTGTCCGGTCCCGCCTTCGCGCACGTCAGCGTGCAGCCCTCGGGCGAGGCGACCAAGGGCGGGTACGCGGTCATCAACTTCAAGGTGCCCAACGAGCGCGACAACGCCTCGACCACGCAGCTCGAAGTGAACTTCCCCGTCGACCAGCCGCTCACGTCCGTCATGCCGCAGGACATCCCCGGCTGGACCTCGAACGTCGAGAAGACCAAGCTCGACAAGCCGCTCACCGTGCACGGCAAGCAGGTCAACGAGGTCGTCACGAAGGTGACCTGGACCGGCGGCAAGATCGAGCCCGGCAAGTTCCAGCAGTTCCCGGTCTCCGTCGGCAAGCTCCCCGACAACGCCGACCAGATGGTCTTCAAGGCCATCCAGACGTACGACAACAACGAGGTCGTGCGCTGGATCGAGGAGAGCAAGCCGGGCGCGGCCGAGCCGCAGACCCCGGCGCCCGTGCTGAAGCTGAGCGCCGCCACGGCGGCCGGCGACCACCACGACGACGACGCGGCCAAGCCCGCCGCCGGGGCCGCCGCCACCGGCGACAAGAAGGACGCGCACGACGAGGCCGCCGCCAAGAGCGACTCCGACACGACGGCCCGCGCCCTCGGCATCGCAGGCATCGTGATCGGCCTCGGTGGCGTCGCCTTCGGCATCGCCTCGCGCCGCCGCGCCTCCTGACACCGCGCGCCCACGAGCGCTGTCGTTACGAGTACGTCCGCATCATCCCCGATCCCAGGGACACCTCTTCATGCGCACCACACGTGTGACGGTCGCCGCCCTCGCGGTGGCGACCGCCCTCGCCCTCACCGCCTGCGGCAGTGAGACGGCCAAGAACACCGGGACGGTCACGCAGATCTCCGGCCAGAAGAAGGCCGGAGCCGCCACCGTCCTCGACCGCCCCTTCGACAAGCCGGAGCTGGTCCTCACGGACACCACCGGCAAGCCGTGGAACCTGCGCGAGCAGACCAAGGGCCGCCCGACGCTCATCTACTTCGGCTACACGAACTGCCCGGACGTCTGCCCCCTGACGATGAGCAACATCGCCGTCGCCAAGAAGGCGCTCCCCCAGGCGGACCGGGACAAGCTCCAGGTCGTCTTCGTCACCACCGACCCCGAACGGGACACCCCCGACTCCCTCGGCGCGTGGCTCAGGGCCCAGGACCCGTCCTTCACCGGACTGACCGGGGACTTCGCCACCATCCAGGCCGCCGCACGCTCACTCGGCATCGGTATCGAGGCCCCCAAGAAGGAGGCCGACGGCAGCGTCGTCTCCATGCACGGGGCCCAGGTCATCGCGTTCTCGCCCAAGACCGACGAGGGCTACGTCCTCTACGGCGAGGGCACCACCGTCGATGACTACACCAAGGACCTGCCGAAGATCGTCAAGGGAGAGAACCCGTGAACACCCGCACCACCCGTACCCTCGCCGTCGCCCTCTCCCTGACGGCAGCGCTCGCGATATCCGGCTGCTCGTCCGCCGACTCCGGCGGTTCTTCCGGCTCTTCCGGCTCGTCCGGCTCCTCGGACGCCGCCGGGGAATCGGCCAAGCCGAAGATGACGGTCAGCGGGGCCTTCATGCCCGAACCGGTCAACGACAAGATGGCCGGCGCTTTCATGGTCATCAAGAACGACTCGAAGACGGCCGACAAGCTGACCGCCGTCACCAGCCCGCTCTCGGACGATCTGCAGATCCACGAGACCAAGGACCAGAAGATGCAGCAGGTCCAGGCCATGGACGTGCCCGCGAACGGTGAGCTGAGGCTGGAGCGCGGCGGCAGCCACGTCATGTTCATGGGTCTCAAGAGCACGCCGAAGGTCGGTGACAAGATCACCGTCGAGCTGCGTTTCGAGAAGGCCGACCCCGTCAAGGTCGAGCTGGACGTCAAGGAACGGACGTACAACGCGCAGAACTCCAATGCTCACTGACGGACCGAGGAACTGACACGCCATGACGGCCACCGCCCCCGCTCCTTCACCGGCCCGCGCCGCCCGTGCCACGGCATACCTGCCGCGGCTGGCGCTGGTCCTCGCAGCCCTGCTGGCATCCCTGTTCACCGCGGCCTCCCCGGCCACGGCACACGCCGCACTCACCGCGAGCGACCCCAAGGACGGGGCGGTGGTCGCCACGGCACCCGCCCAGGTCACCCTCTCCTTCTCGGAGCAGGTCGCCATGGGTGACGACTCCATCCGCGTCATGGACCCGCAGGGCAAGCGGGTCGATACCGGGGAACTGCGCGACATGTGCAGCGGATCGACGGTCCGCTACGGCACGGCCCTGCACACCGGCCTGCCGAACGGCACCTACACCGTCGCCTGGCAGGCCGTCTCCGCCGACAGCCACCCGGTCTCCGGCGCCTTCACCTTCTCGGTCGGCGCCCCGTCGGCCACCAGCGTCTCCCTCCCCGACCGGCAGGTGGGCGGAGGGCCCGTCGGCGTCGTGTACGACATCGCCCGCTACGCCGCCTACGCCGGGTTCACCGTCCTCGTCGGCGGCGCCGCCTTCATCCTGCTGTGCTGGCGCCGGGGCTCCGCCGAACGGCCACTGCAGAAGCTGGTGCTGCGCGGCTGGGTCACCCTCACCGCCGCCACCCTGGCGATGCTGGTGCTCCGGACCCCGTACACCGGCTCCGGGAAGTTCGCGGACGCCTTCGACCTCGACGGGCTCCAGGCGGTCCTGGAAACCAAGACCGGAGCCTCGTTCGTCTCCCGGCTGCTGCTCCTCGGGGCGGCCGCCCTGTTCATCGCCGTGCTCTTCGGGGCCTACGCCCGGCGCCAGAAGATTGCCGCCGAGACCGGATCCGAAGGCACCGACCGCACCGACCGCACCCGCTCCGCCTCCGCCGAAGCCGACGAGGCCGCCGAAGCCGAAGCCGCCGACGAGGCGAAGAAGGAGACGAGCGACCTCGCCTTCGGGCTCGCCATCGGCGGCACCGTCGTGGCCGGCGGCATCGCCGCCACCTGGGCGCTCGCCGAACACGCCTCCACCGGAATCCAGCCYGGCATCGCGATGCCGGTCGACATCCTGCACCTGCTCGCCGTGGCCACCTGGCTCGGTGGCCTGGCCGCACTGCTGGTCGCGCTCCACAAGGTGCCGGACATCGAGCGGGAGGCCGTCCAGCGCTTCTCCAAGGTCGCCTTCATCAGCGTCCTGGTCCTCGCCGTGACCGGCGTGTACCAGTCCTGGCGCCAGCTCGGCAGCTGGTCGGCCCTGACCGACACCAGCTACGGCCGGCTCCTCATCATCAAGGTCTCGCTGGTCGCCGTCCTGGTCGCGATCGCCTACCTTTCGCGGAAGTGGACGGGGCGGCTCGGGGAGGTCCGTTCCACCGAGGGCGCCGAGGCGGGGGCACCCGTGGAAGAGCCCGCCGAGGTGCTCGCGGGGGCCGATGTTTCACGTGAAACATCGAGCGGCTCCGATGCCGACCCCCGACGGGCCGCACAGCTGGCACGTCAGCGCGCCGCCCGCGAGAAGGCCCGGGAGAAGCAGGTCCGCGACGCCGATCCCGGCCGCGCGGGGCTGCGCCGCTCGGTACTCGCCGAGGCCGGTGTGGCCGTGGTCCTGCTGGCCGTGACCACGGTCCTGACCAGCACCGAGCCCGGCCGCGCCGCACAGCTGGAGACGAACCGCAGCGCGGCCGGCCCGGCGGTGCCCAACCGGGCCGTCAAGATCACCCTGCCGTTCGACACCGGCGGCCAGAACGGCAAGGGCACCGTCCGGCTGGAGCTCGACCCGGGCCGGGTCGGCGCCAACACCCTGCACCTGTGGGCCGACGGCGAGGACGGCAAGCCCCTCGACCTCCCCGAGATCAAGATCGCCTTCACCCTCCCGGCCAAGGAGATCGGCCCGCTGCCGGTCGCCCCGGACCGTGACGCTCCGGGACACTGGAGCGCGTCCGGGGTCCAACTGCCGCTCGCGGGGGAATGGCGCATCGACGTGACCGTACGTACCTCAGACATCGACCAGACGACCGTCCAGAAGAACGTGAAGATCGGCTGAAGAGCGTGACCGAAAGCACCGGGAGCAACCCCGACATCGAGATCTCCCGGCGCCGACTGCTGGGCACCGTCGGCGCCGCGGGCGCCGCCGGACTCGCACTCGGCGCCACCGGCGGCGCCCTGGTGCATTCGGCGGTCTCCGACTCCCCGGCCGGCGCCCCGGGTGCCGCCGGGTCCCCCGGCTCCCTCGGGGCCACCCGGGTCGCCTTCGAAGGGGACCACCAGGCGGGCATCACCACCCCGCTCCAGGCCAAGGGGCACGTCCTCGCCTTCGACCTGGCCCCGGGCGCCGGGCGCAAGGAGGCCGCCGCGCTGATGCGCCGCTGGTCCGACACCGCACGGCGGCTCATGGCCGGCGAGACCGCCCCGACGTCGGACAGCGGGATCGCCCTCGACGCGGGGCCGTCCTCCCTGACCCTCACGTTCGGCTTCGGACACTCCTTCTTCGAGCGCACCGACCTCGTGGCGCGCCGCCCGGCCGCCCTTGACCCTCTGCCGGACTTCTCCTCCGACCGCCTCGACGCCCAGCGCAGCAACGGTGACCTGTGGGTGCAGATCGGCGCCGACGACGGACTCGTCGCGTTCCACGCCCTGCGCGCCGTACAGAAGGACGCCGGGGAGGCCGCCCGGGTGCGGTGGCAGATGAACGGCTTCAACCGCTCTCCCGGCGCCACCCGCACCCCGATGACCGCACGGAACCTGATGGGCCAGGTCGACGGCACCGGGAACCCGAAGCCCGCCGATCCCGACTTCGACCGGCGGATCTTCGTCCAGGGTGCCGGGCCCGGGCCCGCGGAACACTCCTGGATGGCCGGCGGCTCGTACGCGGTCGTCCGCCGGATCCGGATGCTGCTCGACGACTGGGACAAGCGGTCCCTGGCGCAGCAGGAGCAGGTCATCGGCCGGACCAAGGCCACCGGGGCACCCCTGACCGGCGGCAGCGAGACCACAAAGCTGGCCCTGGACAAACTCGGCCCCGACGGCAAACCGCTCATCGCCTCCAACGCCCACGCCCGGATCTCCGCCCCGGAACAAAACGGCGGCGCAGCGATGCTGCGGCGGCCCTTCTCCTTCCACGACGGGATCGCCCCCGACGGCACGCCCGACGCCGGACTGCTCTTCATCTGCTGGCAGGCCGACCCGCTGCGCGGATTCGTGCCGGTCCAACGCAAGCTCGACCGTGGCGACGCGCTGTCGGAGTTCATCCGGCACGAGTCGAGCGGCCTGTACGCCGTCCCGCCCGCGCCGCGCAGCGGGGAGTACGTGGGGCAGCACCTGCTCGAAGGGTGAACAGCCCCACGGGGCGGGTGCCCCGGCATTAGGCTGATCGCATGTCGGCCACCCGCTTCACCTATCTCGGTCCCGAGGGCACGTTCACCGAAGCCGCCCTGCGCACCCTGCCGGAAGCCGCCACCCGGGAGCTCGTCCCGATGGTGTCGGTCCCGGCCGCCCTGGACGCCGTGCGCAACGGCGAGGCCGCCGCGGCGCTGGTGCCGATCGAGAACTCGGTGGAGGGCGGGGTCACCGCCACCCTCGACGAGCTGGCCTCGGGCGAGCCGCTGATGATCTACCGCGAGGTGCTGCTGCCGATCGCGTTCGCGCTGCTGGTGCGGCCCGGGACCAAGCTGTCGGACGTCAAGACCGTCACCGGGCACCCCGTGGCCCAGCCCCAGGTGCGCAACTGGCTGCGGACCCACCTGCCCGACGCGGTGTGGGAGTCGGCCGCCTCCAACGCCGACGGTGCACGGCTCGTGCAGGAGGGCCGCTTCGACGCCGCCTTCGCGGGCGAGTTCGCGGCCGCCACGTACGGGCTGGAGGCGCTGGTCACCGAGATCCACGACGCGCAGAACGCCGAGACCCGCTTCGTGCTCGTCGGCCGGCCCGCCCGGCCGGCGGCGCCCACCGGCGCCGACAAGACCTCCGTGGTCCTGTGGCTCGGCGACGACCACCCCGGTGCGCTGCTGGAGCTCCTCCAGGAGTTCGCCGTCCGCGGGGTGAACCTGATGCTGATCCAGTCCCGCCCGACCGGAGAGGGCATCGGTAACTACTGCTTCGCGGTCGACGCCGAGGGCCACATCTCCGACCGCCGGGTGAGCGAGGCGCTGATGGGCCTCAAGCGGACCTGCCCACAGGTGCGCTTCCTGGGCTCCTATCCGCGGGCCGGGGTCGCTCTGAGTGAGGTGCGCGCCGCGCGGCCGGGAACCTCCGACAGCGACTTCACGGAGGCCTCCGACTGGCTGACGCGCTGCCTCGACGGCCGGGCGTAGGTCTTCGTCCACTGTCCACAGAGTTATCCACAGGCCGAGATGGAGGCCTGGGGACAAGTCGACAGAGCAGCACGACAAGGTCGACAAATCGGCCGGGTGGCCCAGGTTTCGCGCTGGGGAGCGGTAGGTGAACGGCGTCACCCCTGTATCACCGATCAACTCTTTGGAGCGAGTCATTCCCACCCGAATGAGTGTGTGAGGGCGGTTTGAACCCTGACCGGCCCCGACCGCTCGGCGATCCCTATTGATCTAATTCCGTGTCCACAGAACCGACGCACAGCCTGTGGATAAGACGGCTCCAGGGGGAATTCCTGTGGACAAGGAAGCCCCCACACGGGCGCCCAGGCCCCGGCCGCCGCCCGTCACCGTGCCCCTTTTCGGAGAATGGGACCGGTTTTATCGACCGGACCGCGGGGGCCGGATCCGGCCGCCGGGCAGGAGTTTTGCATTCGTACCAATTGGGACATAGTGACACGCAGCGTGATATCGATGTGATCCCGGGAAGCCCAGCCCGGTAGCCTGGAGGGGTGATTGACCTTCGGCTGCTCCGTGAAGACCCTGACCGTGTCCGCGCCTCGCAGCGCGCCCGTGGAGAGGACGTCGAGCTCGTCGACGCACTCCTCTCCGCCGATGAGCGCCGCAGGTCCTCCGGCATGCGCTTCGACGAGCTGCGCAACGAGCAGAAGTCCCTCGGCAAGCTCATCCCCAAAGCCTCTCCGGAGGAGCGGGCCGAGCTGCTGACCAAGGCCGAGCAGCTCAAGCAGGACGTCAGGGCCGCCGAGGCCGAGCAGAACGAGGCTGACGAGGCTGCCAAGAAGCTCCTGCTCCAGCTCGGCAACATCGTCCACAGCGACGTCCCGGTCGGCGGCGAGGAGGACTTCACCGTCCTGGAGACGCACGGCACGATCCGCGACTTCGCCGCCGAGGGCTTCGAGGCCAAGGACCACCTGGAACTGGGCGAGTCCCTGGGCGCCATCGACGTCGAGCGCGGCGCCAAGGTGTCGGGTTCGCGCTTCTACTACCTCACCGGTGTCGGCGCCCTGCTGGAGCTGGCCCTGGTCAACGCCGCGATCGCGCAGGCCACCGAGGCCGGCTTCATCCCGATGCTCACCCCCGCTCTGGTGCGCCCGCGCGCCATGGAGGGCACCGGCTTCCTCGGCCAGGCCGCGGAGAACGTCTACCACCTGGAGAAGGACGACTACTACCTGGTCGGCACCTCCGAGGTCCCGCTCGCGGCGTACCACATGGACGAGATCATCGACGCCGACAAGCTGCCCCTGCGGTACGCCGGCTTCTCGCCGTGCTTCCGCCGCGAGGCGGGTACGTACGGCAAGGACACCCGTGGCATCTTCCGCGTACACCAGTTCGACAAGGTCGAGATGTTCTCGTACGTCGCGCCGGAGGACGCCGAGGCCGAGCACCAGCGCCTCCTCGACTGGGAGAAGCAGTGGCTGACCAGCCTGGAGCTGCCCTTCCAGGTGATCGACGTCGCCACCGGCGACCTGGGCTCATCCGCCTCCCGCAAGTTCGACTGCGAGGCCTGGATCCCGACCCAGGGCAAGTACCGCGAGCTGACCTCCGCCTCGAACTGTGACGGCTTCCAGGCCCGTCGCCTGTCGATCCGCTACCGCGAGGGCAAGAAGACCGCGCCCCTGTCCACGCTGAACGGCACCCTGTGCGCCGTCCCGCGCACCATCGTCGCCATCCTGGAGAACCACCAGCAGGCCGACGGCTCGGTGCGGGTTCCCCCGGTGCTCCGTCCGTACCTGGGCGGCCGCGAGGTGCTGGAGCCGATCGCCAAGTGAGCCCGGCCCCGTTCCCCTACAAGCTCGTCGCGACGGACCTCGACGGCACGCTGCTGCGTGACGACGGCAGCGTCTCGGAACGCACCCGTGAAGCGCTCGCCGCGGCCACCGCGGCGGGCGCGGCGCACATCGTCGTCACCGGCCGGGCCGTGCCCTGGACCCGGCACGTGCTGGACGACCTCGGCTACAAGGGGATCGCCGTCTGCGGGCAGGGCGCTCAGGTCTACGACGCCGGGGCGCACCGGCTGCTGACCTCGGTGACGCTGGACCGGCAGCTGGCCGGACTGGCGCTGTCGAAGATAGAGGCCGAGGTGGGTCCGCTGGCCCTGGCCGCCAGCCGGGACGGGGTGGACGGCGAGGTGCTGTTCGGCCCCGGCTACCAGGTGCAGGAGGGCCTCCCCGCGCAGTACCTGGAGGACACCGCGGCCGTCTGGACGGCACCGCTGAACAAGCTGTACATCCAGCACCCGGGGATGGGCGACGACGAACTCGTCAAGGTGGCACGGGCGACCGTGGGCAACCTGGTCGACATCGTGATGGCCGGTCCGGGGATAGTGGAGATCCTGCCGCTGGGTCTGAGCAAGGCCACGGGCCTCTCGCTCGCCGCCCGTCGGCTGGGTGTGAAGGCCGCCGAGACGATCGCCTTCGGCGACATGCCCAACGACATCCCGATGTTCGGTTGGGCCGCGCACGGCGTCGCGATGGCCAACGCCCACGCGGAGCTGAAGGCCGTGGCCGACGAGGTCACCACGTCCAATCAGGAGGACGGCATCGCGGTGGTGCTGGAGCGCCTGCTGGGCGCCGCGTAGCGCGACGTGTAGAGGTACGAGAGGTCCGGGACAGCCCGCGCCGCGAGGCGCGCTCGAAGTGGCTGCCCCGGACCTTTTGTTGCTCCCCGCACCCCTCACTCTGCCGGGGGCGCAGGACCCGTACCAGCGAATTTCCCGGCGGCGCGGAGGGCGGCGCCGATGTTTCACGTGAAACATCGGCCGGACGTCAGCGGGCGGACGTCAGCGGGCGGCGGCTGCCGGGTGGGGGTCCGGGTGCAGGGTCAGCGGCCAGGCGAGCAGCCCGACGGCGAGCGAGATGGCGTGGCCGAGGTCGGTGAAGGTACCGCCGGTGAGCAGCGGGAGGCCGAAGAAGGCCACGGCTCCGGCGAGGTACAGCCATCTCCAGGGCCCCGGAAGCCGGTAGGTCAGAACGCCGACGGAGGCCGCGATGCCGTAGCTGACGCCGATGTCGACGACGTGGGTCATGCTGTGCGGCGCGCGGTTGTCCTGGATGGCCATCAGGAGGAACTTCTGGGTGGCGAGGGTGGCGACGACGTGGGCGGTCGCGACGATCACGAGCCAGCGCAGGGTGCCGAGCCAGCGTTCGACGGTGGCGTGGAAGAGCTCGAAGAGCGCGGCGTACAGGGCGAGGGAGGACGGGTCCTCGATCCAGAAGGCACTGCTGATCAGGGCCCGTATCGGGTGTTTGACCAGTTGGTGGATGTTGCTGCTGTTGCGGTGGAGCAGGACGTGCTCGACCCGGTCGGGCGCGATCACGACGACGACACTGGTGACGGCGATGATGAGCAGCCAGATGTGGGTCCCGGGCGAGGCGCGTATCCAGGACCGCAGGGGCCTGGACGGCTCGGGCTGGGTGTGCTCGATCATGCACCGATGATGCCGTGTACGCCGGTGCCCCGCCTGGCCGGTGGGCCGGGCGGGGCACGGGTTGCGCGCTGGTGCGGGGGCCTTACTCCTCGCCGGCGAGGGTAAGGCGACGCAGCTTCTGGCCCGCGTACGCGGTGGCGCCGACGGTGACCACGATCAGCAGGACCACGGCGGTGGGCAGGCCGACGCTCGCGTCCACGTACCCCTGTCCGGCGACCTTCTCGGCCAGGGCGAGGGACCACTGCTGGACGCTGAGGGCCTTGGCCCCGGAGACCAGGCTGCCGAAGAGGGACTCCCAGATCAGGGCGTAGACCAGACCGAAGACGACCGCGTGCCGGCTGACCGTGCCCAGCAGCAGGAACAGGGCGCTGTAGGCGATCGAGGCGACGAGCGCGGCGACCGTGTAGGCCACGGCGATCTGCTGGCCGTTGCCATTGAGGATGAAGCCCGCGATCAGGATCGGGATGGCGGAGAAGGCCATCGTGACGGCGATCGCGACGATCAGCTTGGTCAGGATGATCGTCGGGCGCTTCACCGGCTTGGAGAGCAGGTAGACGATCGATCCGTCGTCGATCTCGGGGCCGATGGCTCCGGTGCCGGCGATGACGCCGATCAGCGGGACCATCGTCGCGAGGGCGAAGCCGCCGAGCAGATCGGCCGCCGCCTTGTCGTCCACGCCGGTGAAGGCGCGGACGGCGATGGAGATGACGATCAGCAGGGCGGGCAGCGCGAAGAGGATCAGAGCGCGGCGGCGGCCGAGCAGGGCCCGGTAGGTGAGCCGGGCGACGGTGGGGTTGTACATGGGTGCCAGCTCCTTCAGGCCGCGACGAGGTAGGAGAAGACCGACTCAAGGGACTCGTCGGAGGGCGAGACCGTCAGCAGCCGGATGCCGTGCGCGCGGGCGACCTGCGGCAGCAGCTCGGTGAAGCGCCCGAAGTCGACGGCCTGGACGCGCAGGGCGCCTTCCTTCAGGTCGACCTCGATGCCGGCCGTGGACGGGTCGGCGATCAGGGCCGCGGCAAGGGCCCGGTCGTCGGAGGAGCGGATGAGGTAGCGGTGGGGGCGGTCCGTCATCAGGCGGCGGATCTTGCGGAAGTCGCCGGAGGCCGCGTGCCGGCCGGCGACCACCACCTCGATGTGGGAGGCGAGCTGCTCGACCTCCTCCAGGATGTGGGAGGAGAACAGCACGGTGCGGCCCTCGGCGCCCATGCGCCGCAGCAGGTCCATGAGCTGCATGCGCTGGCGCGGGTCCATGCCGTTGAAGGGCTCGTCGAGGAGCAGGACCGAGGGGTCGTGGACGAGCGCGGAGGCCATCTTCACGCGCTGCCGCATGCCCTTGGAGTACGTGGAGATCTTGCGGTCCTGCGCGTACTCCATCTCGACGGTGGCGAGCGCCCGCTGGGCGTCCGCGGCGTCGAGCCCGTGGAGCTCGGCGTTGGCGACGACGAACTCCCGGCCGGTGAGGAAGTCGTACATCGCCTCGCGCTCGGGGACGACGCCGATCTGCTTGTAGACCTGCTCGTTGCGCCAGATCGGCGCGCCGTCGAGGGTCACGGTGCCCGTGGAGGGGGCGAGGAAGCCGCCCATCATGTTGATGAGGGTGGACTTCCCTGCGCCGTTGGGGCCCAGCAGGCCGGTGACGCCGGGACCGATGCGCATGGTCACGTCGTTGACGGCGACGACGTTCCCGAACCAGCGGGAGGTGTGGTCGATGTCGATGGTGGTCACAGCCCGGCCTTCCTGTAACGGGCCATCAGGGCGGCGTACGAGCCGACGATGAGGCCGAGGGCGACGAGCAGGTAGACGACGCCGACCCCGGCGGAGGGGCCCTCGGCACCGGGGAAGGCGGAGGTGGCGCCGAGGAAGGCGGTCTGCACGCCGTCGATGAGGGTGATGGGGGAGAACAGGCCCATCCATTCGATGGCCGCGGTGTGGCCGGTGTTGTAGGCAACGCCCTGCACCGCCGTGACGGCGCCGTAGGGGATCAGGAGCAGACCGATGACGGCGGCGACGCCGAACCCGCGGCGCGGGGTGAGCGCGGCCATGACCAGGCCGAGTCCCGCGAAGAGCAGCGACAGCAGCAGTACGGACACCAGTCCCTGCCCGAATCCCTTGGTCTGGTCGGCGAAGTCGAACTTCGCCAGCAACGAGCCGATCCACATGATCAGCAGCGGGGTGGCGGTGAGGATGAAGAGGGCCGAGGCCATGGCCGCGTACTTGGCCACGACGTAGTCGACCCGCTCGATCGGCCGCGAGAAGTACAGCGGCACGGTCTTGAAGCGCAGGTCCCGGGAGACCGACTGGGGTGCCTGGGACGCGAGGTAGAGGCCGATGATCACCTGGGTGGTCAGGGCGTACGTCGTGTACTTGATCGGCAGGTCGGTGGAGCCTGGGACGGCGATCGCCACCGCGACGATGATCAGCGCGGGGACGCACATCACCGCGAAGAGGATCATCGGCAGCACCTTGGACTTGGCGGAGCGGCCGAGTCCGTACGCACCCCGGAGGGACTGCGAGAAGAGGGAGGTGCGGGCGTAGGCGCGCCCGAGGCGGGGGCCGTCGTAGGACCGGTAGCCGATGTTGTGGATCTGGGTCGAGGTGTCAGGCGCCATCGGAACCGGCTCCCTTCTGCTGGGTCTGGAACTGCGGGACGAGCGGGGCGGCCTGCGCGGCCTGCGCGGCCCGGTCGCCGTCGCGGAAGACCTCGGCGATGTGGTGGCGGCGCTGCTCCATGCGGACCAGGCCGAGCCCGAGGTCGGCGACGGTGTCGCGGACGGTGTCGTACGTGTCCTCGCCGGTGGCCTCGACCAGGAGGATGTGGCCGGCGCCGGGCAGGCCCTGCTCCTCGCCCGCGTGCAGGACCATGCCCGCCGCGGTGAGCGCCGCACGCACGGCGGCGGTGCCGTCCGGGTGCGCGTCGGAGTCGGTGACCTCGACGGCCAGGGTGGTGGTGGTCTGGGTGAAGTCGCTGGTGGAGCTGGAGCGCAGCAGCTTGCCGCCGTCGACGACGACCACGTGGTCGCAGGTCCGCTCCAGCTCGCCGAGGAGGTGGGAGGTGACCAGGACGGAGATGCCGAAGTCGGTGTGGATGCGGCGGATCAGGCCGAGCATCTCGTCGCGGCCGACCGGGTCCAGGCCGTTGGTCGGCTCGTCCAGGAGGACCAGCTGCGGGTCGTGGACGAGTGCCTGGGCCAGTTTGACCCGCTGCTTCATGCCGGTGGAGTAGCCGCCGATGGGGCGGTAGCGCTCCTCGTACAGCCCGACGTGGCGCAGGGTGTCGGCGGTGCGCTCGCGGGCCGCGGTCGGCGACAGCCCGGACATGCGCGCCATGTGGACGACGAACTCCGTGGCGGAGACGTCGGGTGGCAGGCAGTCGTGTTCGGGCATGTAGCCGACGCGTTCACGGATGGCGCTGCCATGCGTGGCGACGTCGAGTCCGAGCACGGCGGCACGGCCCTCGGTGGCGGGGGACAGTCCGAGCAGGATCTTGATCAGCGTGGACTTGCCGGCTCCGTTGGCGCCCACGAGCCCGGTCACTCCGGGCTCGATGTCCAGGGAGAGCCGGTCGAGGGCGGTCACTCGGGGGTACCGCTTGCTCAGGCTTTCGGTCGCGATGACAGTCACGCCTTCGACGTTAGTGCCGCGGGCGGGCCGGATCGTCAGACCTGGAGCGGGATCACGTATCCGCCTTGAGGACTACGGGCCCTGACCGAAGTCTGACGTCGGCCCGCCGCCGACGGGCCCCCACGGGAGCTTTGAGCATGACCCGGACAAGTTTGTCCACAGGTCCGTGCACGGGCCTTGACGTGATCTCCGGTCATTGTCACATTCATCAGTGTCAAGTTACGGGCGCGCACGCCTACAGGACGGACGGCTGGCATGGCTGGGGAAACCAAGCAACGCACCGCGCACGACCGGGCAGGGCTCTCCGCAGAACTGCGCGGGTTCAGGGAGGTCCAGCGCCTCGCCTACGAATGCGCCGAGACCGTGGCGGCGCAGCTCCGGCCCGGCGTGACCGAGCGCGAGGCGGCCCGGATGCAGCGCGACTGGCTGCGCGAGCGTGGGGTGCGGGACTGGTTCCACCTGCCCTTCGCCTGGTTCGGCGACCGCACCGCCTTCGTGAACTTCAAGATCCCCCTCCAGTTCTTCCCGACGGGGCGGAAGCTGGAGCCGGGCATGCCGTTCATCCTCGACATGGCCCCCGTGTACCGGGGATACGCGGCCGACGTCGGGTACTCCGGCAGCCTCGGCCTGCACCCCGTGCAGGACCGGCTGATGTCCGACCTGCGCCCGCACCGGGAGCTGATCCTGGAGCAGGTGCGCGAACGCCGCTCCCTCCGGGAGATCTACGAGAACGTCGAGCGGCTGATGACCCGCCAGGGGTACGCCAACCGTCACCGGGCCTACCCCTTCGGCGTCATCGCGCACAAGATCGACCGCGTCGCGGAGCGGCGCTGGTCCCCGACCGCGTTCGGGTTCGGTACGCAGTCCCTCAGGGGACTGGTCTCGGACGCCCTGCACGGGCACCGCGAGGGGTGGTCCCCGCTGTGGAGTCCGTACCGCTTCTCCGACCACCCGCCGCGGCCCGGCCTGTGGGCGGTGGAGCCGCACCTGGGCTTCCGGGGGACCGGCGCGAAGTTCGAGGAGATCCTGGTGGTCACCGACTCCCGGGACCCCGAGGAGAGCGCGTTCTGGCTGGACGACGACCTGCCGCACGTGCGGCGCTGGGCTGAGGAGAAGGCGGCATGAGCGGGATGAGCGGCACGGCACCGGCGGGCGCCCGGGAGCGCTGGGTGAGCACCGGCGGCATCGAACTGTGCGTCGCGGAACTCGGGGAGACGGACCATCCGACCGTGGTGCTGGTGCACGGCTACCCGGACAGCAAGGAGGTCTGGTCGGAGGTCGCGGAGCGGCTCGCGTCCCGCTTCCACGTGGTCCTGTACGACGTACGCGGCCACGGGCGCTCCTCGGCGCCGGTGCCGCTGCGCGGGGGCTTCACCCTGGAGAAGCTGACCGACGACTTCCTGGCCGTGGTGGACGCGGTCAGCCCGGACCGCCCGGTGCACCTGGTCGGCCACGACTGGGGCTCCGTACAGGGCTGGGAGTTCGCCACGGTCGCCCGCACCGAAGGGCGGATCGCCTCCTTCACCTCCATGTCGGGTCCCTCGCTCGACCACTTCGGGCACTGGATMAAGAAGCGGATGACGCGGCCGACCCCGCGGCGGGCCGCCCAGCTGCTGAACCAGGGCGTGAAGTCCTGGTACGTCGGCATGCTGCACACCCCGGTGCTGCCGGAGCTGGCCTGGCGCGGGCCGCTCGGCAAGCGCTGGCCGAAGATCCTCCAGCGGACGGAGAAGTTCCCGGACAGCTCCTACCCGACCGCCTCGCTCCGCGAGGACGCGGCACACGGGGCCTGGCTCTACCGCGACAACGTCCGGCCGCGGATGCGCCGGCCGCGCACCGACGCCTACGCGCACGTACCGGTTCAGCTGATCGTGCCGACCGGGGACGCGTTCCTCTCCGAGCGGCTCTACGACGACACGGAGCTGTGGGCCCCGGACCTGCTGCGGCGGACCCTGTCCGCCAAGCACTGGATCCCGCGGACCAGGCCGGACCAGGTGGCGTCGTGGATCTCCGAGTTCGTGACCGCACGGGAGGAACCGGCCGCGCGGGCACCGCAGCAGAAGGCCCCCGGCCGCTACGCCGACCGGTTCGGCGGCCGGCTGGTGCTGGTCACGGGCGCCGCCAGCGGCATCGGACGGGCCACCGCGTTCGCGTTCGCCGAGGCAGGGGCCCGGATCGTGGCCGTGGACCGGGATGCCGAGGGCGCGGCGCGCACCGCCGAGATGGCCCGGCTGGTCGGTGCGGCCGAGGCCTGGGGCGAGTGCGTCGACGTCAGCGACGAGCAGGCGATGGAGAAGCTCGCGGCGAAGGTCGCCGCCGAGTACGGGATCGTCGACGTCCTCGTGAACAACGCCGGGATCGGGCTGTCGGGCTCCTTCTTGGAGACCACCTCCGAGGACTGGAAGAAGGTCCTCGACGTCAACCTGTGGGGTGTCATCCACGGCTGCCGGATCTTCGGGAAGCAGATGGCCGAGCGGAACCAGGGGGGCCACATCGTCAACACCGCCTCCGCCGCCGCCTACCTGCCCTCCCGGACCCTGCCCGCCTACAGCACCTCCAAGGCGGCGGTGCTGATGCTGAGCGAGTGCCTGCGCGCGGAGCTCGCCGGGAAGTCGATCGGCGTCTCGGCGATCTGCCCGGGGATCGTCAACACCAACATCACCGCCACCTCGCGGTTCGCCGGGGTGGACGCGGCCGAGGAGAAGCGCCGCCAGGAGCGCTCCTCGCGGCTGTACGGGCTGCGCAACTTCCCACCGGAGAAGGTCGCCGACGCGATCCTGCTGGCCGTGGTGAAGAACCAGGCTGTGGTACCGGTGACCCCGGAGTCCAAGGGCGCCCTGTTGATGTCCCGCTTCGCGCCGCGCGCGCTGCGGCGGATCGCGAGGCTGGAGCCCCGGCTGTGAGCGGGGACGGACGGCGCCGGGCCGGGGCCGGGGAACCGGGGCCGGCGTGGAGAGAGCCGGGCACGGCCATATCCCGCTCCTTCCGGCGGTCGTACCATCCCTCGCAGGAGGGCTCGCTGCGCAGGGCGGTCGAGTGCCTGGCGGCGTCTCCTGCCGCCCGGACCGCGGCGGGCGCGGTCGGGCGAGCCGCCATGTCGTAGGGAGCCGGGATTGTCCGATCAGGCGGTAGCGGAGTACCGGATCGAGGATCTGGCCCACCACAGCGGAGCGACGGTACGCACGATCCGGGCGTACCAGGACCGCGGTCTGCTTCCGAAGCCGGAGCGCCGCGGCCGGTCCAACGTCTACCGGGACACGCATCTGGCGCGGCTGCGGCAGATCGCGGACCTCCTGGACCGCGGCTACACCCTGGCCTCCATCAAGGAGTTGCTGGAGGCCTGGGACGCGGGGCGCGGACTGGGCGGCGTACTCGGCCTGGTGGCCGAGGTGCACGGACCGTGGACCGACGAGGAGGCGGCCCGCATCAGCCGGGCCGACCTCAACGAGCGGTTCGGGGGCCGGCCCGACGACGACGCCGTGGACGAGGCCTGCGAGCTGGGGGTGCTGGAACGGATCGCGGGGCGCCCGGACGAGTTCCTGGTGCCGTCACCGCAGGAGCTGGCGGTCGCGGCCGAGCTGTACGCGGCCGGGGTGCCGCTGGTGGCGATCACCGGACACCTGCGCGAGCTGCGCGGGCAGGTGGAACACATCGCCTCCCGCTTCCTGGAGTTCACCACCGAGCACGTCTTCGCCCGCTACCTCGGTCACGTGCCGCCGACCGACGCGGACGCGGCGGAGGCGGCGACGATGGTGCGCAGGCTGCGGCCCCTGGCCCAGCAGACGGTGGACGCCGAGCTGGCGCGGGCGATGCGGCTCTTCGCGACCCGGCACCTCCAGCGTCACCTGGGGGCCGCCGGCGGGGCGCAGCCCTCGGGCCCGGCGCCGGTGGCCCTGCCCGCCGAGACGGTGCGGGCGGTGCAGGAGCTGGTGGGGTCCGCGCACGTGGCGGAGTTCGTCCGGGCCGCGACGGAACGCGAGCTCCAGGCACGGACCATGAACGATCTGGTCAGCAAGGGCGGCCGATAGTGCTCGATCAGCAGTCCACAGGGCGAATCACACTCTTGTCACCGAAACCCACCGAAACAGCTGTGGACAACTCCCGTTCGGCTGTGGGGAACCCGACCTGATCCTCAGACCACGGCCTCCAGAGCGGGGCCGGGGCGGGTGATATCGGCCACCGGTTTCTCCTCGTCCGGAGCGAGCGGTCCGGTCGGTCCGGCGGCTTGCACTCGCTCCGCCGACCGGGTGCCGCGCTCCCGTCCGTAGAGGAGGGTGGCCAGGGCGAGGCCTACGCAACCGCCCAGCAGCTGGGCCGCGACGAAGCCGGGCAGCGACTGCGGGGCGATGCCGGTGAAGGAGTCGCTGAAGGCCCGGCCGACGGTGCCCGCGGGGTTGGCGAACGACCCCGAGGAGGTGAACCAGATCGCGGCGGCGATGTACGCGGCGACGGCGGACGGGATCAGCCGGGACCGTCCGATGCGGCCGAGCCCCTGGATGACCAGGACCAGGCCGGCGGTGGCGACGATCTCCCCGATCAGCAGGTGACCGCCGTCGCGGACCTGCGTGGAGAACTCCCCGGGGGTGTGGCCGAACATCACCTCGGCGAGGACGGCCCCGCCGATGGCCCCGGCGGTCTGGGCGGTGGCGTAGACGAGGGCCTCCCGGACGTCGAGCCCCTCACCGCCGGTGCGACGGGCCCACCACGCGGTCAGGGTGACGACCGGGTTGAGGTGGGCTCCGGACAGCGGCCCGAAGAGGGTGATGATCAGCCCGAGACCGATGGCGGAAGCGAGCGAGTTGGCGACGAGGGCCACTCCCGTGTCGCGGCTGAGGGACGCGGCCTGGATGCCGGAACCGATCACCACCACGAGCAGGCTCGCGGTGCCGATGAGCTCAGCAGTCGCGCGCCGTAGCAGTGAAGCCTTATTTGTCATAATTTCTCCCTGTGGGCAGCAGTTCAGCGGAAAATGTATTCCGTACCTTGGAAACGCGATAGAGGGGGTCCGCGTTCAATGGGGCGGCCGAAAATCGCTGCCCACGCCCGTTCCGACGCGGCAAGCTGGGGCCATGGACGACAGACGCACCGTGAAGGTGTCCAAATACGTCTCGAAACACCTGCGGCATCAGCCGGAACGGATCGGACTGGTGCTCGACACCCAGGGGTGGGTGGAGATCGACGATCTTCTGCGCGCCGCCGCGGCCCACGGATTCCGCTTCACCCGGGCCGAACTCGACCACGTGGTCGCCTCCAACGACAAGCAGCGCTTCGCCGTCGACGGCACCCGCATCAGGGCCAGCCAGGGGCACACGGTGGCAGTGGACCTGGGCCTGCCGGAGGCCGAACCGCCCGCACACCTCTACCACGGCACCGTCGCCACGGCCCTGGACGCCATCCGCGCCGAAGGCCTGCGCCCCATGGCCCGCCACCACGTGCACCTGTCACCGGACCGCGAGACGGCGACGCGCGTGGGGGCGCGCCGGGGCCGGCCCGTGGTGCTGACGGTGGACGCCGGCGCGATGCGCGCGGCCGGGCACGTATTCCGCATCAGCGCCAACGGGGTGTGGCTGGCGGACGCCGTACCTCCGGAATTCCTGCGTTTCCGATAGGCCCGGACAAGTAGGAGCGGACGAGCGGGAATTCACGGGAAGACTGTCGGATCATCCCCCTAATCTGTTCTCGTTCCGGGATCAGTGAGGGGGGCACCTCGCGATCACCGACCATCCCTGTGACCACGCGAGGTGACACTCCATGACGTCCGACTCCCTTTCCTCACCGGACCTCCCCGGCGGCACGAAAGCCACCGCGGCGACCGGAGCCACGACCGGGGCCGAGGTCAACAACTTCCAGGTCGACCTGCGCGGCCTGGTCGACCTGCTCTCCCACCACCTCTACTCCAGCCCCCGCGTCTACGTCCGCGAACTCCTGCAGAACGCCGTCGACGCCGTCACCGCCCGCCACGCCCACGAACCCGGCGCCCGGGTCCGCATCAGCCTGTCCGCGTCCGCCGGCCGCGTCACCATCGAGGACTCCGGCATCGGCCTGACCGCCGCCGAGGCCCACTCCCTCCTCGCCACCATCGGCCGCAGCTCCAAGCGCGGCGGCAACGGCACCGACCCCGACATCCGCGGCCTGGAGACCACCCGTCAGGAGTTCCTCGGCCAGTTCGGCATCGGCCTGCTCGCCTGCTTCGTCGTCGCCCGCCAGATCAGGGTCGTCACCCGCTCCGCCCGCGACCCCCTGGCCGCTCCCGTGGAATGGCTGGCCACGGACGACGGCTCGTACACCGTGCGCGAACTGCCCCACGAGGCACGCCCCGAGCCCGGCACCACCGTCCACCTGGAGGCCCGCCCCGGCGCCGAGGAGTGGACCGAACCCGCCAGGGTCGAGCGGCTCGCCCGCGACTACGGATCCCTCCTTCCCTACGAGATCACCTTCGACGACGGACTCGGCGCCCCGCGCCCCGTCACCGACCGGCCCGCCGTGTGGGACCGCGCCTTCCCCACCCCGGCCGCCCGCCGCGTCGCGCTCGCCGGACACTGCGCCGCCCTCTTCGGCTTCACCCCCCTCGACAGCATCGACCTCGACCTGCCGGTCGCCGGGATCCGCGGCGTCGCGTACGTCCTGCCCGAACCGACCAGCCCCGCCCACCGGGCCGGACACCGCGTCCACCTCAAGGGCATGCTGCTGACCGACCAGGCCGACAACCTGCTGCCCGACTGGGCTTTCTTCGTCCGCGTCGTCCTCGACACCGACACCCTGCGCCCCACCGCCTCCCGCGAGAACCTCTACGACGACGAGACCCTGGCCGCCGTACGCGAAGCCCTGGGCGCCCGCGTCCGGGCCTGGCTGGCCGAGCTCGCCGCCGGCGAACCCGACCGGCTGGCAACCTTCCTGAGCGTCCACCACCTCGGCGTGAAGTCGCTGGCCAGGCACGACGCCCAGCTGCTCGCACTGATGCTGCCCTGGCTGCCCTTCGAGACCAGCGACGGCTCGATGAGTCTGGAGGAGTTCGCGGCCGCCCACGCCGACATCCACTTCACCMGCACCGTCGAGGAGTTCCGCCAGATCGCCCCGATCGCGGCGGCCCACGGCCTGGGCGTCATCAACGCCGGCTACACCTACGACGCCGACCTGCTGGCACTGCTGCCCTCCGTACGCCCGGACCTCAAGGTCACCGAGCTCGACGCGGGAGCCGTCACCGAACGCCTCGACCCCGTCGCCACCGAGGTCGAACTGGCCCTCGCCGGCTTCCTGGCCACCGCCCGCACCCGCCTGGAGTCCCAGAGCTGCGACGTGGTGCTGCGCGCCTTCCAGCCCGTGGCCGTCCCCGCCCTCTACCTCGACGACCGCCAGGCCCGCCAGGAACGCGACCGCACGGCCGCGCTCGACAACGCCGATTCCCTGTGGAGCGGCATCCTCGGCTCCCTGCGCGGCTCCGGCCCCCGGGCCCGCCTGGTCCTCAACCACAACAACCCGCTCATCAGGCGCATCGCGGGCCTCCCCGACCCCACCCTGACCGGCACGGCAGTCGAATCCCTCTACGGGCAGGCCCTGCTGATGTCCCAGCGGCCCCTGCGCCCGGCGGACTCCACCCTGCTCAACCGGGCCTTCCTCGGGCTCCTGGAATGGGCGACCCACTCCATCCCGGCCCAGGAGGACGGCAAGTGACCGCCATGACCAACGAAGAGATCCGGCAGGGACTGCAGCAGAACCGCGGCCTGCCCCACGGTGCGGCCCGCAACGCGCAGGCCGAGGCCCTCACCGCGGCCGCCGAGGTCAGCGGGGACCCCGCGCTGTTCCGCCACGCGCTGATCACCCAGATCGACGCCTACGAGTACAGCGCCGAACGCACCCGCATGGTCATCCCGTTCGCCCGCCTCCTCCAGGAGTACGACCGCGACCCCACGGGCTTCGACAGCGGCCACGCCCACGCCCTGTTCTGGCGCTTCAAGTGGGTGGCCGGCCGGATCGTCGAATCCCCCGAGATCCCCATCGAGACGGTCACCCGCTGGCTCGACGACATGGAACGGCGCTACCGGATCGCCGGGTACAGCGAACGCGCCGTGCGCCAGTCCGAGTTCTACCTCGCCCACGCCACCGGCGACCGCGAGCGGGCCGAACGGGCCATCGCCCGGTGGCGTGCCGCCGACCGCGACGCCATGAGCGACTGCCGCGCCTGCGAGACCCACACCCAGGGCTGGTTCTGGGCCGACCGGGGCGAGGACGCGAAGGCGATCGAGGTCTGGGAGCCGGTCCTCGGCGGCGGCCAGACCTGCATGGAGGAGCCGCACCGGGTCCTCGCGCGCTCACTGCTGCCCCTCGTACGGCTCGGCCGCGCCGACGAGGCCCGCTCCCACCACCTGCGGGGATACCGCCTGGCCCGGGGCAAGGAGAGCCTGCTGCGCTCCATCGGCGAGCACATCGAGTTCTGCGCCCTGACCGGCAACGAGGCCCGCGGGCTGGAGATCCTCTCCGAACACGCCGTCCACCTCGTCCCGCTCGCGGACGTCGACACCCAGATGGAGTTCTTCGGCGGGGCGCTCGTCCTGCTGCGCCGGCTGAACCGGCTCGGGCACGGCGCGGACCTGTCCGTCCCCTACGAGGGCACCCCGCGCACCGTCGACGAGCTGTACGGGATCCTCCACGGCCAGGCCCTGGCGATCGCCGCCCGCTTCGACGCCCGCAACGGCAGCAGCCGGGTCTCGGACGAGCTGCGCGAACGGATCGGGCGGGAACCGCTGCTCGACGTCCTCCCGCTGGGGGTGCGCAGCGCCGGACTGCCCCGGGCCGTGCCGGTGACCCCCGCGCCGCCCGCGGCCCCGGCCCGGCCGGAGGCCCCCGGGGCCGGCCTCGACGCCCTCGTGGAGCAGGCCCGCACCGCTCGCGACTCGGGTCACCCGGGGGCGGACGCCCTGTGGACGGAGGTGGCCGTACGGGTCTGCGCCCTGCCCGCCTCGGAGGCGGACCCGCTCGTCACCGCCGACGTGGCCGACCAGCAGGCCCTGGCCGCCGCGCGGGCCGGCGCGAAGGACGCGCCGCAGCTGCTGGCGGACGTCCGCGACCGGTACCGGGCGCTGGGACTGGCGGAGCGCGTGGCCCTCACCGAGCTCCGGCTGGCGACCGCCGCCGCCCAGTCCGGGGAGGAGCCGGGACGGGTCCGGGAACTGCTGGCGACCGCCCTGCGCGCCGCCGAGGCACTGGATGCGGACGAACCGCTGCGGACCCGGCGGATCGCGCTCGCGGAGCTGTCCTCGATGCGCGTGGAGTCGTACCTGCGCACGGTCGAGGCCACGCGCACGCAGGACCACGACCACGACCACGGGCACGGGGAGGAGCACGGCCACGGGCACGGGGAGGAGCACGGCCACGAGGTGCTGGTGGCCGAACTCGGCGCGTTCGTCGCCGCCTACGGCCCGGACCTCGCGGACCTGACCGCCGAGGCCGAGGAGATGCTGGGCCGGCTGGCACTCTCCGGGGGCGACACCGACCGGGCCCTGCCCCTGCTCGCCTCCGCCGCGGCCCGGGTGGTCGAGGCCGACCGTCCGTGGGAGGCCGTGGACCCGCTCGTGCTGCGGGCCGGGGTACTGGTGTCCCTGGAGCGGACCGAGGAGGCCGAGGAGGCGGCGCGGTCCGCCCTGGAGCACGCCGCCGAGGTCGTCGACGCCGAGCAGCAGGGCATCGTACGGATCACCCTCGCGGACGTGCTGCTGCGCCGGGGCTCGGCGGCGGAGGCCGCCGAGCACGCCCTCACGGCGGCGCACTGGTTCGACCAGGCCGGCCTGACCTCCGAGGGCGGCGCCCAGGCCCGGCTGCTGCTGGCACGGGCCTACGCCGGTGAGGGCCGGACCGCCGACGCGGCGGAGGTGCTCCAGTCCACGCTGGCCGACCTGCTCCAGCACGGTGAGGGCCAGGCCGTCTCGGCGCGGGACTTCCTGGGCAACCTGCTGCGGGAGCTGCGCGATGCGCGGGGCGCCGCGGAGCAGTTCCTGCTGGCGGCGGAGCTGGTGCAGGGGTGGGAGGACCCGCGTCCGCAGGCGGGCTTCGCCCAGGCGGCCGCCGACTGCCTCTCCGACGCCGGTCTGGCCGAGGAGGCCGTCGCCGCCTACGAGCGCGCCCTGGAACTGCGCCGACTGACCGGGGATGCCGTCGTCTCCGAGGCCCGGATCCTGCGTTCGCTGGCCTGGCTGGGGCTGCGCGAGGCTGTCACGGACGTGACGACGGCCGCCGCCCGGACCCGGATGGACGAGGCGGCCGGGGTCCTGGAGGGCGCCCTGGCCCTGGACCCGGAGGATCCGGAGCTGCGGTCCGAGCTGGCCCAGACCTGGCACCAGCTGGCACAGGTGCTGGACCGGCGGGTCAGTGCCGAACTCCCCGACGAGGACGAAGACGGGGACGAGGACAGCCGGGACGGCCGGGACGGAAGCGGCGGCTCCCCGGCCCGGGGCACGCTGGGCGCGGCGGGCATCGAGGCGCTGCGGCTGGAGGAGGTCGGGCTCTGGGAGCGGGCGGCCGCGCTCTACTCCGCGCTCGGGTCCGCGTACCTCCAGGAACGCTTCCAGTGCCTGAACAACGCCGCCTGGACGGATCAGGAGCTGGGACGGCCGGCGGCGGGCGCCGCCCGGATCGCCGCGCTGATCGAGGAGGTCGGGGCGTTGCCCGAGGGAACCGCTCCGGAGTGGCTGCTGCCGCAGGCGGAGCGGGTCGTCACACACCTGACGGCCTAGGACACGACCGGCCCGGCCGGGCCCGCCACGCGGCGCGTCCCGGCCGGTCCGCCGGCTCTCGTCAGGCGTCGAGCTGGGCGAGCGCCTCGGTGGCGATCCGCTCGAAGACGGCCTCGTCGGCCGCGAAGTCGGAGTCCGGGATCGGGGCGTGGATGACGATCTCGGTGAAGCCCAGCTCGCGATGACGGCCCGCGAAGTCGACGAACGCGTCCACCGACTCCAGCATGGTGCCGCGCTCCGGCGTGAAGCCGGTCAGCAGGACCTTCTCGATGGTGTCGGACTCGCGCCCGATCTCCGCCAGGGCCTTCTCCAGCTTGCCCACCTGGCCGCGCAGGGCCTCCAGCGACTGGTCGGGCGTCCCCTCGAAGACCTTCGGGTCACCGGCTGTCACCCAGGCCTGACCGTGGCTCGCGGCGAGCTTCACCCCGCGCGGGCCGGTCGCGGCCACGGCGAACGGCAGCCGCGGACGCTGCACGCAGCCGGGGATGCCGCGGGCCTCCACGGCCGAGTAGAAGGTGCCGTGGTGGGTCAGGGCGCTCTCGGTCAGCAGCCGGTCGAGCAGCGGCACGAATTCGGCGAAGCGGTCCGCCCGCTCGCGCGGGCTCCACTCCTCCTGGCCCAGCGCCAACGCGTCGAAGCCGTTGCCGCCCGCGCCGATGCCGAGGGTGATGCGCCCGCCGGAGACGTCGTCCAGCGTCATCAGGTCCTTGGCCAGGGTCACCGGGTGCCGGAAGTTCGGCGAGGTCACCAGCGTGCCCAGCCGGAGCCGGTCGGTGACGGCGGCGGCAGCGGTCAGGGTGGGCACGGCCGCGTACCAGGGGCCGTCGCGGAAGGTCCGCCAGGTCAGGTGGTCATAGGTGTAGGCGGTGTGGAACCCGAGCCGCTCGGCCCGCTCCCACTGGTCACGCCCGCCCTCGTGCCAAGGACGGACCGGGAGGATGACAGTGCTCAGACGCAGACTCATGCGTTCGAGCCTACGGGCGCCTCCGCACCAACCGCACATTCCGCACCGCGCGCCCCGCCACTCCAGGTCCCCGTCGCCGTGTTTCACGTGAAACATCTGCGCACCGTCTGGCCTGGGCGCCGGGGACCATGGGCGAAGATGGAGCGGTGACCTCGGCTCCCCAGCGCCCGGACGGGCCAACCTCCGTGACCCGGCTCATCGCCACCGACCTCGACGGAACCCTGCTGCGCGACGACAAATCCGTCTCGCACCGCACCGTCGCCGCGCTCGCCGCCGCCGAGGAGGCCGGGATCGAGGTCTTCTTCGTCACCGGCCGCCCGGCCCGCTGGATGGACGTGGTCAGCGATCACGTCCAGGGCCATGGCCTGGCGATCTGCGCGAACGGCGCCGCCGTCGTCGACCTCCACGCCGACCGAGAGTTCGTGCAGGTCAGGGAGCTGCCCCGGGCCACCGCACTGACGGTCGTACAAACCCTGCGGAAGGCCGCCCCCGGTACCTCCTTCGCGGTCGAGCGGACCACCGGCATCAACTACGAACCGGCCTATCCGCCGTTCTTCGAGAGCCCTGGCGCCACGGTCGCCACCGCCGAGAAGCTGCTGCACGAGGAGCCCGAGGACACGGCAGCACCCGTGCTGAAGCTGCTCGCCCACCACGCCGAACTGGCACCGGACGAGTTCCTCGCCCTGGCCCGCTCAGCCGCCGGCGCCTACGCCTCGATCACCCGCTCCAGCCCGACCGCCCTGCTGGAGATCAGCGGGCTCGGCGTGTCCAAGGCCAGCACCCTGGCCCGGTGCTGCGCCGAGCGCGGTATCTCGCCCGCCGAGGTGGTCGCGTTCGGAGACATGCCGAACGACGTGGAGATGCTCCGCTGGGCGGGCACCTCGTACGCGATGGGCAACGCCCACCCGGACGTGATCGCGGCCGCGTCGGGCCGTACGGTCGCCAACAACGAGGACGGGGTCGCCGTCGTCATCGAGCGCATCCTCGCCGAACGCTCCGCGGGCTGACCGGGCAGGGCCTGGAGTCGCGGGCCGGGCGCCACTTCGACGGCACGGCCTAGAGCGGGGCCTCCCACACCAGGGTCGTCCCGCCGCCGTCCTCGCCGATGCCGGGCCCGTAGAAGCTGGTGCCGCCCAGCGACTCGGCCCTGCGGCGCAGGTTGCGCAGGCCGCTGCGCCGGCCGCCCTCCGCGATGCCCACCCCGTCGTCCGCGACCTCCAGCCGCACTCCGGGCCGGCCGTCGTCCAGGGTGACGGTGGAATCGAGCACCACCTCGATGCGGGAGGCCTCCGCGTGCCGGAAGGCGTTCGACAGGGCCTCGCGCAGGGCCGCGATCAGGTTCTTGCCGACCAGCTCGCCGACGACCGCGTCGATCGGGCCCAGGAAGCGGTGCGCGGGCTTGAAGCCCAGTGGCACGGCGGCCATGTTGATCTCCCTCAGCACCCGGGTGCGCAGCCCGGAGGGGGCCTCCGCCGGGCCCTGCTGGAGCGCGAAGATCGCGGTCCGGATCTCCTGGATCGTCACGTCCAGCTCGTCCACGGCCTTGCCCACTCCGTCACGGACCTCCGGAACGATGGACCGCCGCTGGGCTCCCTCCAGCATCATCCCCGTGGCGAACAGCCGCTGGATGACCAGATCGTGCAGGTCGCGGGCGATCCGGTCGCGGTCCTCGAACACCGCGAGCCGCTCCCGGTCACGCTGTGCCTCGGCCATCATCAGCGCGAGCGCGGCCTGTGAGGCGAACTGCGTGGCCAGGGTCCGTTCGGCCTCGGTGAACGGCCTCTTGCCGCGGGCCCTGGGGGTGACCAGGGCGCCCAGGACCCGGCCACCGCTGTGCAGGGGGAGCATCATGCAGGGCCCGTACTGGCTGGTGAACCGACTGATCGTGCGCGGGTCGCCGGCGGCGTCCTCCACGAACACGGGCTCACCGCGCAGCAGCCTGTCCACCACCGGGCTGTCCGCCGGGATGACCACGCCGAGCGAGGTCGCCGGGTTCTCGGCGGAGACGGCCACGATCTCCATCCCGCCCTCCTCCGTGGGCAGCATCACGATCCCCGCGGCGGAGTCGGCCAGTCGGCGGGCCTGTTCGGCGACCACCGCGAGGGCGTCGTCCGCGTCCCCGCCCGACAGCAGGGCGGTGGTGACGGCCACCGACCCGTCGATCCACCGCTCGCGCTGGGTGGCGGCCTCGTACAGCCTGGCGTTGCCGATGGCGATGCCCGCCTCGGTGGCCAGCACCCGGACCATGTGGACGTCGTAGTCGTTGAACTCGCCGCCGCCGTTCTTCTCGGCGAGGTAGAGGTTGCCGAAGATCTCGCCCTGGACCCGGATGGGCACCCCGAGGAAGGTCTTCATGGGCGGGTGGTGTGCGGGGAACCCGGCCGACCTCGGATCCTTCGTCAGATCGGCGAGGTGCACCGTGTCCGGATGGGAGATCAGCGCACCGAGCAGCCCCCGCCGCCCGTCCGGACGGTTCCCGATCTTCCGCGCCAGCTCGGCGCTGACGCCGTAGGTGACGAAGTCCGAAAGACCGCGGCCCTCGACGTCCACGACGCCGATCGCGGCGTAGCGGGCGTCGGCGAGCTCGGCGGCCGTCTCACAGATGCGGTCGAGCGTGGAGTGCAGTTCGAGCCCGGTACCGACCGAGCGCATGGCTTCCAGGAGTTGGGGGACCCGGGCGGTCAGCTCTGTGGACAGCCCCTGCAGACTGCGGGTGGCCCGGGTGGCGGCCTCCAACGGGTCCGGCGTTCCCCGTGTCGGGTCCGGTGGTTCCTGAGACTCCTGCGCTGACATGCCCTTGAGACTAGTTAGTCCCGTTTAGGAGGGAAAGTCAGCAAGGTGAAACTCGGCCAGCGCCCCGTCCGCCTCCCGTTCCCGGTCCAGGAGCCCGCGCAGCGGGCCCTCGACCGCCGCCAGCTCGGCGTAGGCACCCCGCTGGACGACCGTTCCCCGGTCGAGGACGAGCACCTCGTCCACCGCCTCCAGCCCGGCCAGCCGGTGCGTGATCAGCACGGTGGTCCGGCCCTCGGTCGCCGCCAGCAGATCGGACGTCAGGGCGTCTGCGGTCGCCAGGTCCAGGTGTTCGGCCGGCTCGTCCAGGACCAGCACCGGGAAGTCCGCGAGCAGCGCCCGCGCCAGTGCGAGCCGTTGGCGCTGTCCGCCGGAGATCCGCTCCCCGTGCTCGCCGACCAGGGTGTCCAGCCCGTCCGGCAGCCCGTCCGCCCACTCCAGCAGCCGGGCCGCGGCGAGGGCCCCGCGCAGTTCCTCCTCGCTCGCCCCGGTCCGGGCCAGACGCAGGTTCTCGCGGACCGAGCTGTCGAAGAGGTGCGCGTCCTGGGCGCACAGGCCCACGAAGCGGCGCACGTCGTCGCCGTCCAGGGTGCGCGCGTCGACACCGCCCAGGGTGTACCCGCCTTCGCGCTGGTCCAGGAACCGCAGCAGGACCTGGGCGAGGGTGGTCTTGCCCGAGCCCGAAGGCCCGACGACCGCGATGCGCCGCCCCGCTTCCAGGGCCAGGTCCAGCCCGTGCAGCGCGTCCCGCTCCTGGCCCGGGTGGCGGGCGGCCAGTCCGGTCAGCCGCAGCGGGAAGGGCGAGGCCGCCGGCTCGGCCGGCTCCGCCGGCTCGGTGACCGGCACGGGCGCGTCGATGACCTCGTAGACCCGCTCCGCGCTACGGCGCACCCGCTGGCGGTACTGGACCGCCAGCGGCAGCCCGCTGACCGCCTCGAAGGCGGCGAGCGGGGTGAGCACCACCACCGCCATGGCCACTGCGGACAGCCGTCCGGAGGCGACGGCCCCCGCACCCGCGAGCGCCGCGCACACCACCGTGAGCCCGCACACCAGCGCCGACAGCCCGCTGCCGAGTCCGGTGGCGGCGGCCCCGCGCGAGGCGATCCGGGTCAGCACGCCGTCGCTCTCCCGCGCCCGGCCCTTCCGGTCGGCCAGGGCTCCGGCGACGGTGAGCTCGGCGGTCCCGGTCAGCAGGTCGGCCACCCGGGTGGCGAGCTCGCCCCGCGCGGGTGCCAGTCGCCGCTCCGCGGCCCGCGAGCAGGCCCCGCTGACCAGCGGCACCACGACGCCGGCCAGCAGCAGTCCCATCGCGAGCACGGCCCCGGCCTCGGGCAGCAGCCAGGCGGTGAACGCCACCGACCCGGTGCCGACCAGTACCGCGGTGCCGACCGGCAGCAGCCAGCGCAGCCAGTAGTCCTGGAGGGCGTCGGCGTCCGCGACCAGCCGTGACAGCAGGTCCCCACGCCTCTGCTCCCGCAGTCCGGCGGGCGCGATCCGCTCCAGGCGGCGGTACACCGCGACCCGCAGATCCGCGAGCATCCGCAGCACGGCGTCGTGCGACACGAGCCGCTCGGCGTAGCGGAAGACGGCCCGCCCGATACCGAAGGCACGCGTCGCCGTGACGGCCACCATCAGGTACATCACCGGCGGCTGCTGCGAGGCCCGGGAGATCAGCCACCCCGACACGGCCATCAGGCCGACGCTGCAACCGACGGCCAGCGCACCCAGCAGCAGCCCGCGCCGGAAGCGGCCCTGCCACGCCGACGCCACCGCCCGCACCCGGCGCAGCGGGTCACCGCCGCCGGAGTCGCCGCCCCCGGCGACCGCGTCCGCCTCGGGCGCCGCACCCAGGATCCACTCCCCGGGATCGGCCGCCGCCGGACCCCGCGGGGCGCTCACGACAGCCGGGACCCGGTCCGCGGGCAGGACCGGAGTCCCCTCGCCGACCCGCACCACCCGGTCGGCCACGGCCAGCAGCGCCGGCCGGTGCACCACCAGCAGCACGGTCCGCCCGACCGCGAGACGGCGTACGGCCTCCACCACGGCGGCCTCGGTCCCCCCGTCCAGGGCGGCCGTCGGTTCGTCCAGCAACAGCACCGGCCGGTCCGCGAGGAACGCCCGGGCCAGGGACAGTCGCTGGCGCTGGCCGGCGGACAGGCCCACCCCGCCCTCACCGAGCGGAGTCCGCGTCCCGCCCGGCAGGGCCGACACGAACTCCCATGCCCCGGCGTCGCGCAGCGCGGCCTCCACGGCCTCGTCAGGAGCCCCGGGGCGTGCCAGCCGTACGTTCTCGGCGATCGTCCCCGCGAACAGGTGCGGGCGCTGCGGCACCCAGGCCAGCCGCTCCCGCCACTGCTCCAGGGAGAGCGCGCCCAGGTCCGCGTCCCCGATCCGGACCCGCCCGCCGGTCGGCGTCACGAAGCCCAGCAGCACGTGGAGCAGGGTGGACTTGCCCGCCCCGCTGGGCCCGGTGAGGGCCACGCATTCGCCCGGCGCGACGGCGAACGACACCGGTCCGGGCGAGCTCGCGCTCCGCCCGTCGTAGCGGACCTCGACCGCGTCGAACTCGATCCGCAGCCCGTCGGCGGGCACCGGCGCCCCGCCGCCCGACGCGGGGGCGGGGGTCTCCAGCACCTCGAAGATCTGCTCCGCGGCGGCCAGTCCCTCGGCGGCCGCGTGGTACTGCGCCCCCACCTGCCGCAGCGGCAGGTAGGCCTCCGGCGCCAGGATCAGGATCACCAGGCCGGTGTACAGGTCGAGATCCCCGTGCACGAGCCGCATGCCGATGGTGACCGCGACCAGTGCGACCGAAAGGGTGGCGAGCAGCTCCAGCGCGAACGAGGAGAGGAAGGCGATGCGCAGCGTGCGCATCGTGGCCCGGCGGTAGTCGTCGGTGATCGAGCGGATCGACTCGGCCTGCGCCTTGGCCCGGCCGAAGACCTTGAGCGTCGGGAGCCCCGACACGACGTCCAGGAAGTGCCCCGAGAGCCGGGACAGCAGCCGCCACTGGCGGTCCATCCGGCTCTGGGTGGCCATACCGATCAAAATCATGAAGAGCGGGATCAGCGGCAGGGTGACCACGATGATGGCCGCCGACACCCAGTCCTCGGTGACGATCCGGGCGAGGACCGCCACCGGGACCACCACCGCGAGCCCCAGTTGGGGCAGGTAGCGGGAGAAGTAGTCGTCGAGCGCGTCCACGCCCCGGGTGGCCAGCGCCACCAGCGAACCGGTGCGGTGACCGTCGAGCCGTCCCGGCCCGAGGTCCGCGGCCCGTTCCAGCAGCCGGCCCCGCAGCTCCGACTTGACCGCCGCACTGGCCCGGTGCGCGGCGAGCTCCGTGAGCCAGGCGACCAGCCCGCGCCCCAGCGCCACCGCCGCGAGCAGCAGCAGGGGCGTTCGCAGCGCCGCACCGTCGAGCCCCTTCTCGAAGGCGCCGACCACGATCTCGGCGATGAGCATGGCCTGACCGACCACCAGCCCGGCCCCGGCGAGCCCCAGGGCGACCACCGCCCCGAGGAAGAGGCGGGTGGAGCGGGCGTACCGCAGCAGGCGCGGGTCGATCGGTTTCACGTGAAACATCCCCTCGGCAGGGTCAGGCAGGAACCGGTCCCCGGGCCGTCCGTCGGATACGGGCGCCCCGGGGACCGGGCGCGGGGTCAGTGCGCGTCGGCGATGTGCTGCGTACCGATGCGCTTGCGGAACACCCAGTAGGTCCAGCCCTGGTAGAGCATGACGAGCGGGGTGGCGACGCCCGCGCACCAGGTCATGATCTTCAGCGTGTACGGGGTGGACGAGGCGTTGGTGACCGTGAGGCTCCAGGCGTCGTTCAGCGAGGACGGCATGACGTTCGGGAACAGCGTCAGGAAGAGCATCGCGACGGCCGCCGCGATGGTGATCCCCGACAGGGCGAACGACCATCCCTCCCGGCCGGCCAGGTTGCAGCCGAGGGCCGCGACCAGCGCCACCACGGCGACGGCCATGGCGATCAGGCTCCAGCCGTCACCGCGCGAGACCTGGGTCCAGATCAGGAAGACGAGGGCCAGCACGGCCGTCACCACACCCAGCCGGGTCGCCAGCGCGCGCGAGCGGTCCCGGATGTCCCCGAGGGTCTTCAGCGAGGCGAAGACCGCTCCGTGGAAGGTGAAGAGGGTGAGGGTGACCAGGCCGCCGAGGATCGAGTAGACGTTGAGCAGGTCGAAGAGGCTGCCGACGTACTCCATGTCCTGGTCGATCTTCACTCCGCGAACGATGTTGGCGAAGGCCACGCCCCACAGGAACGCGGGGATCAGCGAGGTCCAGAAGATCGCGTGTTCCCAGTTGGTCTGCCACCTTTCCTCGGGCCGCTTGTGGCGGTACTCGAAGGAGACGCCCCGGATGATGAGGCAGATCAGGATGAGCAGGAGGGGCAGGTAGAAGCCGGAGAAGAGGGTGGCGTACCACTCCGGGAAGGCGGCGAACGTGGCGCCGCCCGCCGTGAGCAGCCAGACCTCGTTGCCGTCCCAGACGGGTCCGATCGTGTTGATCAGGACCCGCCGCTCCTTGCGGTCGCGGGCGAGCAGCTTGGTCAGGACACCGATTCCGAAGTCGAAGCCCTCCAGGAAGAAGTAGCCGGTCCACAGGACGGCGATCAGTACGAACCAGACGTCGTGAAGTTCCATGGTGTGGTCTCCTCAGCCTCAGTACGAGAAGGCCATCGGCCGGTCGGGATTCTTGTGGTCCCCGCCGATCCTGGTGGGCGGGTTGAGGTCGTCCTCGGTGAGTTCCGGGGGACCGGCCTTGACGTACTTCACGAGGAGCCTGACCTCGATCACCGCGAGCACGGCGTAGAGCAGGGTGAAGCCGATCATCGAGGTGAGCACCTCGCCCTGGGACACGCCCGGCGAGACCGCGTCCCGGGTGCGCAGGACGCCGTAGACCACCCAGGGCTGGCGGCCCATCTCGGTGAAGATCCAGCCCCAGGAGTTGGCGATGAGCGGGAAGCACATGGTCCAGAGCGCGACGAGCCAGTACATCCGGGCCCACCGGGGGCTGAGCGCCTTCTTGAAGAGGACGAGATGGGGGACCTCGTCCTCAGCGGTGCGCAGGGCCGGCGGCAGCAGGAAGCGCTTGCGGGTCAGCCACAGCCCCAGCATGCCGATCCCGAGGGAGGCCATGCCGAAGCCGATCATCCAGCGGAATCCCCAGTAGGCGACCGGGATGTTGGGCCGGTAGTCGCCGGGGCCGAACTTCTCCTGCTCGGCCTTGTTGACGTCGTTGATGCCGGGGACGAAGGAGGTGAAGTCGTCGTTGGCGAGGAAGGAGAGCAGACCCGGGATTTCGATGGCCACCTTGTTGTGGCCCTTCTCGACGTCGCCGTAGGCGAAGACGGAGAAGGGGGCGGGCGCCTCGCCGTCCCAGAGGGCCTCGGCCGCGGCCATCTTCATGGGCTGCTGCTTGAACATGACCTTGCCGAGCAGGTCGCCGCTGATGGCAGTGCCGAGACCCGCGATGATCATGACTACCAGGCCGAGCCGCAGCGAGCTGCGCATCACGGGGATGTGCTTCTTGCGCGCGAGGTGGAAGGCGGCGATGCCGACCATGAACGCGCCACCGACCAGGAAGGCGGCCGTGATGGTGTGGAAGAACTGGGTGAGCGCGGTGTTCTGGGTGAGGACCTGCCAGAAGTCCGTGAGCTCCGCCCGGCCCCGCTCCTCGTTGATGCGGTACCCGACCGGGTGCTGCATCCAGGAATTGGCCGCCAGGATGAAGTAGGCGGACAGGACCGTGCCGATGGAGACCATCCAGATGCAGGCCAGGTGGATCTTCTTCGGCAGCTTGTCCCAGCCGAAGATCCACAAGCCGATGAAGGTCGACTCGAAGAAGAAGGCGATCAGCGCCTCGAAGGCCAGCGGCGCGCCGAAGATGTCGCCGACGAATCGCGAGTAGTCGGACCAGTTCATGCCGAACTGGAACTCCTGGACGATGCCGGTGACGACACCCATCGCGATATTGATCAAGAAAAGCTTGCCCCAGAACTTCGTGGCCCTGAGGTACTTCTCCTTCTCCGTGCGCACCCAGGCGGTCTGCAGGCCGGCGGTCAGCGCGGCCAGCGAGATCGTGAGCGGAACGAAGAGGAAGTGGTAGACGGTGGTGATGCCGAACTGCCAGCGCGCCAATGTCTCAGGCGCCAAAGCTAGGTCCACGTCGTCTTCTCCTTGTCGTCGCCGTGGTCACAGCGGGCAGTCTGCCTGGCGGGTTCCTCCCCATAACAGGAGGAAGCAGGACACGCTTGTGAACGCGTTCACATTCACAAGCATTATGGCGCACCCGTTTCGACGGCTTTCAGCCGGGGTCCCCTCTAGCCAGAGAATTCAACAGATTGTTGAATGTGCCATGCAGATTCGAATCTCATGGCCTGCGGGCCTGCTCACCGCCACCCTCGACGACACCCCGACCAGCAAGGCGCTGGCCTCGGCCCTCCCGATCTCCGCCTCCGCGAACACCTGGGGCGAGGAGGTCTACTTCGACACCGGGGTCTCCGTGGCCCTGGAGGACGACGCCCGGCAGGTCGTCGAGCCCGGCACGGTCGCGTTCTGGACCGAGGGCGACGCACTCGCGCTCCCCTACGGCCCCACGCCCATATCGCGCGGAGGCGAGAGCCGCCTGGCGAGCCCCTGCAACGTGCTCGGCTCGTTCGACGGCGACCCCCGCCTCCTTGCCACCATCCGCGACGGCGACCCCATCCGCGTGGAACTGGTCTGAGGACCCCGGCTCCCCGCGGTCCCCCACCGCTCCTGCCTTCCCTACAGCTCCTTGAAGAACGCCGCCGCCGTGTGCAGGAAGAGGTCGTTCGCCTCGGTCTCACCGATCGTGACCCGCAGGCCCTCGCCCGCGAAGGGCCGGACCACCACACCGGCCTTCTCGCAGGCCGCCGCGAACTCGGCCGTCCGCTCTCCCAGCCGCATCCACACGAAGTTGGCCTGCGTGTCCGGGACGACCGTCCAGCCCTGGGCCAGCAGCGTGGCGTGAACCCGCGCACGCTCGCCCACCAGAGCCCCGACCCGGCCCATCAGCTCGTCCTCCGCCCGCAGCGAGGCCACGGCCGCGTCCTGCGCGAGCTGGCTCACGCCGAAGGGCACCGCCGTCTTGCGCAGCGCGGCGGCCACCGGCTCGTGCGCCACCGCGAAGCCGACGCGCAGCCCGGCGAGGCCGTACGCCTTGGAGAAGGTGCGCAGCACGGCGACGTTGGGGCGGTTGCGGTAGAGCTCGATGCCGTCCGGAACATCGATGTCGCGCACGAACTCGCGGTACGCCTCGTCCAGCACGACCAGGATGTCCGAGGGAACCCGGTCCAGGAACCGCTCCAGCTCGGCACGGCGCACCGCGGTACCGGTGGGGTTGTTGGGGTTGCAGACGAAAATCAGCCGGGTCCGGTCGGTGATCGCCGCGGCCATCGCGTCCAGGTCGTGCACGTCGCCGTCGGTCAGCGGGACCTGTACGGACGTCGCGCCCGAGATCTGCGTGATGATCGGGTACGCCTCGAAGGACCGCCAGGCGTAGATGACCTCGTCGCCCGGGCCGGCCGTCGACTGGATCAGCGACTGGGCCACGCCCACGGAGCCGGTGCCCGTGGCGATGTGCTCGACCGGCACCCCGAAGCGCTCCGCCAGCTCGTTCACCAGACCGGTGCACGCCATGTCGGGGTAGCGGTTGAACCGGCCCGCCGCGGCGACCGCGCTCTCCAGCACCCCCGGCAGCGGCGGGTACGGGTTCTCGTTCGAGGACAGCTTGAACGCGACGGCCCCGCCCCCGGCCGCGGGCTTGCCGGGCTTGTAGGTGGGAATGCCGTCCAGCTCGGCGCGCAGCTTCGGGCTCTTCTCGCTCACCGCAGGTCCTCCTCGACCGTCCCGCCGACCTCTCCGTCGACTCAATACTGCTCACCTTATGAGGATTCCGCCGATCCGAGAATGGCGGGCGCCAGGAACACTGGGGGAGCGCGCGCATATATGCGCGCGCCGGTGGCCCGCGCCGTGGCGCGCGTCCCTCGTGCAGGTGAGTTGAGAGCGGCCAGAAGCGGCTCCGTTTTGGCATGCTCCTACCCACCGACAAGCCTCACCATCACCCTCAGCCACCAAATACCTTCAATTCCAAGGTCATTGAGGGTGGCGAACCATGCAGAAACGTGCCTGTCAACGCGTGCATATGCACCCGGACCGCCCACCCCTCAGAGCCCTAATATCGGCTCGCCATGACAGCAGCAGGGAAGCATCAGGTGAGCCGGACCGAGAGCACCCGGCGGGTCGGCGGCCGACAGGGCCGGGCCGGCATTCGAGACGTGGCCGCCGCGGCGGGCGTCTCCATCACAACCGTCTCCGACGCGCTCAATGGCAAAGGGCGGCTGCCGGACGCCACCCGCCGCCACGTCCGCGAGGTCGCCGACCGGCTGGGCTACCGCCCTTCCGCGGCGGCCCGAACCCTCCGTACCGGCAAGTCCGGCCTCATCGGCCTGACCGTGACCACGTACGGGGATGAACCTTTCACCTTCACCGAATTCGCGTACTTCGCCGAGATGGCACGGGCCGCCACCTCCGCCGCGCTGGCCCGTGGCTACGCCCTCGTCATCCTCCCCGCCACCTCACGACACGACGTCTGGTCCAACGTGGCCCTCGACGGCACCGTCGTGATCGACCCCTCCGACCACGACCCGGTCGTCAGCGAGCTGGTCCGCCAGGGCCTTCCCGTGGTCTCCGACGGCCGCCCGGCAGGCACCCTCCCCGTCACCGCCTGGGTCGACAACGACCACGAGGCCGCCGTCCTGGGCCTGCTCGACCACCTCGCCGCCGCCGGCGCCCGCCGCATCGGGCTGCTGACCGGCACCACCACCGACACCTACACCCGGCTCTCCACGACCGCCTACCTGAACTGGTGCGAACGTGTCGGCCAGGATCCCGTCTACGAGTCCTACCCCGCCCACGACCCGTGCGCCGGCGCCGTAGCCGCCGACCGCCTGCTCGCCCGGCCCGACCGGCCGGACGCCGTCTACGGGCTGTTCGACCCCAACGGCACCGACCTGCTCGCCGCCGCCCGGCGCTACGGCCTGCGCGTGCCCGAGGACCTGCTCCTCGTGTGCTGCAGCGAGTCGACCGTCTACGCCAACACCGAACCGCCCATCACGACCCTCTCCCTCAAACCCCGCCGGATCGGCACCGCCGTCGTACAGCTGCTGATCGACGCGATCGAGGGGGTCGACACCGGACGCCCCGTGGAACAGGTCGTCCCGACCGAGCTGATCATCCGCACCTCCTCGCAGCGCAGGACACCCCGGACCACCATCAGCCCACCCCGCTCGCCGGCCCAGGACTGACCGCCACACCCACCCCAATGGCGGGGCCGACGGCCCCGCCAAGGATTCAGCAACACCCATATCGGGAGAAAACAGCAGGAAGGATCGGCTCCGGACAGGATTCACCACCCCTGGTGCGTCACAGAGCGCGAGCCGCATTCCTATGATGGGCGCACGACATCACGGACCCTCCGCCCAGGAGGCAGGAGGGTCCGCAGGTGTACGGCAGCGCGACGGTGGTGGAGGGGTCGATGACTCAGGGGGCCGGTCAGGGACCCGCGATGCGGACGGACACGCTGCGGGACTTCCGGGTGCCCGTCTCCGAACCCGCACCGTACGCCGTGTCCGCCGGGCTGCCCGGCGAAAGCCCGGTCTACGGCGAGTACCCCGCGTACTACGCCGAAGCCGCGCCCGCGGGCCCACGGCCGGGGTACCCGCCGGAGCCCGCGGGGCCCCCGGCGGTCGGCCCCGTCGCCTACCCCGAGACGGAGACCGTCCCGCACCAGCGGCCCTCCGCCCACGCGGAGTTCCCCGACACGGACGAAGCGGACGACGGCTACACGCCCACCCGGCGCGACCTGCCCGTCATCGGGCGCGGCGCCGTCTCCGGCGGGCCCGGTGACACCGTCCAGGTCCACTACGTCCCCCAGGACGCCCCGGCCGCCGGTCCCGGCCCCCTGTACGTGGTCGGCGACGTGCACGGCTACCTCGACGAGCTCGTCACGGAACTCCAGGCCCAGGACCTGATCGACGCCGACCACCACTGGTCCGCCGGGAACGCCCGGCTCTGGTTCCTCGGCGACTTCACCGATCGCGGCCCCGACGGCATCGGCGTCATCGACCTCGTCATGCGGCTGTCCGCCGAGGCCGCCGCCGCCGGCGGCTACTGCAAGGCCCTGATGGGCAATCACGAACTCCTGCTCATCGGCGCCAAGCGGTTCGGCGACACCCCGATCCAGTCCGGCGCGGGCACCGCCACCTTCCAGGCCGCCTGGCTCCTCAACGGCGGCCAGCGCACCGACATGGACCGGCTGGAGGACGTGCACCTGCAGTGGATGTCCCGGCTCGACGCGGCCACCCTGGCGGACGGACACCTGCTGCTGCACTCCGACACCACCGCCTACCTCGACTACGGCAACTCCATCGAGGACGTCAACGACACCATCCACGAGCTGCTCAACCGCCATGACGCGGACATCACGTGGGACCTCTTCAGGAAGTTCACCAAGCGCTTCGCCTTCCGCGACGAGGAGACCGGTCCCGGAGCCGTACGGGAACTCCTCGGCACCTACGGCGGCGGACGCGTCGTCCACGGCCACAGCCCGATCCCCTACCTGCTCGGCGAGGTGGGCACCGAGGACGGCGACGAGCCCCACGGACCGGAGGCCGTCGACGGACCGCACGTGTACGCGGACGGCCTGGCCATCGCGATGGACGGCGGCGTGACCATGGAGGGCAAGCTGCTCGTCGTTCAACTACCTCTGAGCGACTGAGCGTTCTCGGAGCGGGGTAATTCAGCAAAGCCCCTGTCACCGCGTGGCAGGGGCGCTCTACCATCGCTCTATCCGTAGCAGGCTCTCCTCCGTTTGTGCCGGCGCCCGGGTCTACGCGGGCATACCGGCTTGTACGGAGCACAGGGGGATGCACATGACCAGCGCTCCGCACCTGCTGACCGAAGACCGACCCGAGTTCGACCGGCTTCTCGACGAGGCGCTGCGCACCGCGGACGAACGGCCCGAACTCGCCACCCTCGGCGAACGGCTGAACGCCGAACAGTTGCGCACGATGGCGCTGAGCGCCAGTGCGCTGCTCACCGCTGCTGCCGCCGCCGAGTACGACCACTTCGTCAAGGTCCGCGAGGAACTGCGCGAAGGGGCCCTGACCGCCTCCGTGAACAGCATCGAGGACGACACCGGCCAGGAGGACGGGGCCGGCGCGAGCGCCGTGATCGCCGTCCTCGCACCCCTCCTGGCGGGCACCGCCATGCTGATCTTCCTGCTGGTGGGCTACAGCCTGAAGATGATCGACCCCGAACCGGCCTTCGCCAGGACGATGTTGACGGCAGGCTGGCTCTTCGGCGGGCTGACCGTGGCCGCCCTGCTCTTCGCGGTGATCGGGCTTCTCGTCACGGCGATACGCAACAGCTCGACGGAGGTGGCGGCCGAGGAGGCCGTACCGATACCCGACGAGCTCTCCCGGGCCCGCGAGGCGTGGCGCAACGCGCTGCTGGAGCGGGGCATCATGCCGTTCCTGCGCGACGCGCTCGCCGACCCCAGCGCCGGGACCGGCTACCCCGTACCCCGCACGCCGGGGGCCGGGCGCATCCCCAACCTGGGATACACCCGGCCCGACTTCACCAGCCCGGGACCACGCTCACAGGGCCCCCGGCCCGGCTACACCCCGCCGGACTTCACCAGCCCCGACTTCGGCGGACCGGAACACGAGCCGGAGTAGACCGGCTCCGGGGGACCGCACCGGCCTATGTTTCACGTGAAACCACGCGCGAGGCGCCGGGTCCGCGGCGCCCGGCACCGGGCATCCGACGGCGGACGCCCCCGGCTACCCCGCGGCCCGGTCGTGCAGCGCCCGTCGCCGCTGAGAGGCGTCCGTCAGAGCCGGCGCCCGCCAGACACCGTCCGGGTGGTAGAGGTTCACGCCCGGTGCGACGATCTCGTCGATCCGGTCCAGCACCGCGTCGTCGAGCACCAGACCGGCCCCCTTCACCAGGGACTCCATCTGCTCCATGGTCCGCGGGCCGATGATCACCGAGGTGACCGCGGGGTGCGCGACGGGGAAGGCGACCGCCAGCTCCGGCAGGGTGCAGCCGATCCCCTCGGCCAGCGCGACGAGCTGTTCCACGGCCTCCAGCTTGGCGACGTTGACGGGGAGCGCCGGATCGAAGCGCGCAGGGTTCAGCGCCGCCCGCCCCGAGGTCAGGTCGACGGGCCGGCCGAGCCGCTGCTTCCCGCTCAGGAAGCCCGAGGCCAGCGGACTCCACGTCAGCACGCCCATTCCGTAGCGACGGGCGACCGGCAGGACGTCGGCCTCGATGCCCCTCGCCAGGATCGAGTACGGCGGCTGCTCGGTCCGGAAGCGGTGCAGCGCCCGCCGCTCGGCGACGTGATGGGCCTCGACCAGTTCCTCGGCGGGGAAGGTCGAGCACCCGAAGGAGCGGATCTTCCCCGCCGTGACGAGGTCGCCGAGGACGGACAGCGTCTCCTCGACATCGGTCGTGTGGTCCGGGCGGTGCACCTGGTAGAGGTCGATCCAGTCGGTGTCCAGCCTCCGCAGGCTGTCCTCCACGGCCCGGACGATCCAGCGCCGTGAATTGCCGCTGCGGTTGCGTCCCTCTCCCATCTGGAAGTGGACCTTCGTGGCGAGCACGACGTCGTCGCGCCGCCCTTTGAGTGCCTTGCCGACGATCACCTCGGACTCTCCGGCGGAGTACATGTCCGCGGTGTCGACGAAGTTGATGCCCAGGTCGAGCGCGGCATGGATGATCCGCCCGCACTCCCCGTGATCGGGGTTCCCCACGGCCCCGAACATCATCGTTCCGAGGCAGTGCGCACTCACCTCGATGCCGGTCCCGCCCAAATTTCGGTATCGCATGGTCATGCGCCCGCACTCTAGGAGCTGGAGTCCGCTCCAGGGCAAGCCCCCCTGTCTGCTCGGCCGCAGCAGAACGGGCCCGCAGCCCCCCAGGGGGCGCGGGCCCGTCCCGATCGGGCCTTGCCCTCCTCGGACACACGACCCGCTTTCCGGCTACAGGTCCGGATCAACAGCCTTACTGCACAGCAATTCTGACGGGTATGTCGATTACTTCTTCGGCGTCAGGCAGAGCACGAACTTCTCGTCGTCCAACTGCTGTGCGAGCGCGTCGAAACCGTCGCCGCAAGCGTTTATGTCGAAGGTGTTGTCAATGACCTTGGACACCGTGTGCGTGGCCTTGCCGTCACTGCAGCCGACCGTGTCGACCGACGGGTTGTTGGCGCTTCCGGTGACAGTGACGCAATCGCCCGCCTTGGCGTGCACCGGCCCGTTGATCGCTTCGCCGATGGCGACCTTGAGGATCGCCAGAACGATGATCAGCGCGAGCGTGCCGAGCAGCGAGAGCACCTTCTTGCGCTTGCTCTTCTTGGGTGCCGATGCCGCCTCCTGCATGGCCGCGCCATACGCGAAGGGAGTCGCGGCGGGCGCCTCGGGCGACGACGGGACCTGGGGGTTCTGCGGGGTGGTCATGGCGTCCTCTGATGTGCTTGGCGTGGCGGTAGTGCCAGCCGCACCCTACCGACACCCATTTCCCATGTTCCCGACAATCACTGCGATACCAATCCGCGCGTTATTCAGGTGAAATGCAAAGACTCGCTAAACGGGTTGGTGCGGCGCCACCGTGACGCTCCGGCACATCGCCACGGTCGCCTGCTCCCGCTAGCTTCGCGCGCGCAGTTGGTCGACCACGGCCAGGAAGAGGAAGAAGTTGGGGATTTTGCGCACCGGGGTGTTGGACCAGGCCAGCAACTTGCCGGACCGCCCCACGAACACCATGCCGTTCTTGACCTCGACCCGCTCCACCGCGCTCCACGGCAGGCTGCCCCGTTTCGATGTCGCCATCCCGTGGGCGTCCACCACCAGGTCACCGAAACGGAGGGGCTCGCCACGGCTGACCAGATCGAGCGCTCCCGGCAGCTGAGCCCTGGTGATCTCGTGCTGAATGGCCGCTCCCCAGACCTCCGGGTCCGCGTAGAAGCCCGTCAACTCGAGCGTGGAACCGTCCGGCTTGAACAGCGTGTAGAGGTAGCTCGTCCCCACGTACACACCGTTCGCGTAGCGCCTGGTGATGTGCTGGAGCACTGCGGCCGAGTCCCACCGGAACGCGGCCGGACGGTCGCGATCGCTCACGATGAGCCCGTGCTCGAAGCAGTGGATCCGCTTCGCGGCCTGCTTGCTGCTGACATTGGGCGTCCGGAGGAGCAGCCAGATGAACACCAGACCGGGCAGCACGAAGACCAGCAGTCCCAGGAGGCTGAAGAAGACCATCCCGATGATGGCCCACACGCCCGCGCGCTTCGGGAAGAAGGAGGCCCGAAGCTCTCCCAGCCCTTCGGAGGCCGCCAAGGCCAGGACCTCGTCGGGAATCCGGTCCTGGACCGGACGGGACGGTACGCGTTGCACTGGGACCTCATTCATGACGGAAAAGCCGCAGGTCGGCCGGGTGGGCCACCGGATGCTACTGGCAACCGACCGCGACCGACAGGGGCGTCGGAAGCGCCGTCCCGGTTTCGACTTCGACGACGCCGAACCGCGCCGCCGCCTCCACCGGCCGGCCCGGCTCCGCCTCGGCTCGACCGGCCACACCCGAAGGGTGGTCCGCCGGTCCAGGACGGGACGGGCCCGCGACTCCCCCCATGGGTCGCGGGTCCGTCCGTGTCCGGGGCGCCTCGGGTCAGTCCGCCAGGGGGAGGTAGACCCGGTTGCCGGAGGCGGCGAACTCGGCGGACTTCTCCGCCATGCCCGCCTGGATCTCCTCGGCCTTCAGGTCACCGCCGTGCTCGCGGCGGATGTCCTGGGAGATCTTCATCGAACAGAACTTCGGACCGCACATGGAGCAGAAGTGCGCGGTCTTCGCGGGCTCGGCCGGAAGGGTCTCGTCATGGAACTCGCGGGCGGTGTCCGGGTCGAGGGCCAGGTTGAACTGGTCCTCCCAGCGGAACTCGAACCGCGCGTCCGACAGGGCGTCGTCCCATTCCTGGGCGCCCGGGTGGCCCTTGGCCAGGTCGGCGGCGTGAGCGGCGATCTTGTAGGTGATCACGCCGGTCTTCACGTCGTCCCGGTTCGGCAGGCCCAGGTGCTCCTTGGGCGTGACGTAGCAGAGCATCGCGGTGCCCCACCAGGCGATCATCGCGGCGCCGATGCCGGAGGTGATGTGGTCGTACGCGGGCGCGACGTCCGTGGTGAGCGGGCCGAGCGTGTAGAACGGCGCCTCCTCGCAGATCTCCTGCTGGAGGTCGATGTTCTCCTTGATCTTGTGCATCGGGACGTGGCCCGGGCCCTCGATCATGGTCTGCACGTTGTGCCGCTTGGCGATCGTGTTCAGCTCGCCCAGCGTCTTCAGCTCGGCGAACTGCGCCGCGTCGTTGGCGTCCGCGATGGAGCCGGGGCGCAGGCCGTCACCGAGCGAGTAGGTGACGTCGTAGGCCGCGAGGATCTCGCAGAGCTCCTCGAAGTTCGTGTAGAGGAAGTTCTCCTTGTGGTGCGCCAGGCACCACGCGGCCATGATCGAGCCACCGCGCGAGACGATGCCGGTCTTGCGACGGGCGGTCAGCGGCACGTAGGACAGCAGCACGCCGGCGTGGACCGTCATGTAGTCGACGCCCTGCTCGGCCTGCTCGATGACCGTGTCCTTGTAGATCTCCCAGGTCAGGTCCTCGGCACGGCCGTCGACCTTCTCCAGCGCCTGGTAGAGCGGCACGGTCCCGATCGGGACGGGGGAGTTGCGCAGGACCCACTCGCGCGTGGTGTGGATGTTGCGGCCGGTGGAGAGGTCCATGACCGTGTCGGCGCCCCACTTGGTCGCCCAGGTCATCTTGTCGACCTCCTCCTCGATGGAGGAGGTGACCGCGGAATTGCCGATGTTGGCGTTGACCTTCACCAGGAACCGCTTGCCGATGATCATCGGCTCGATCTCCGGGTGGTTCACGTTGGCCGGAAGCACCGCACGACCTGCGGCGATCTCCTCCCGGACGACCTCGGGGGAGACGTTCTCGCGGATCGCGACGTACTCCATCTCCGGGGTGATCTCGCCCCGGCGGGCGTACGCGAGCTGGGTGACGGCCGCGCCGCCACGGCCGCGGCGGGGCTGGCGGGGCCGGCCCGGGAAGACGGCGTCGAGGTTCTTGAGTCCGCCGCGCGGCGAGGTGTGCTTGATGCCGTCGTCCTCGGGGCGCACGGGACGTCCCGCGTACTCCTCGGTGTCGCCGCGGCCGATGATCCAGTTCTCACGCAGGGGCGGCAGGCCCCGGCGCACGTCGGTCTCGATCTGCGGGTCGGTGTACGGCCCGGACGTGTCGTAGAGCGTGACGTCCTTGCCGTTGGTGAGGTGGACCTGGCGGACCGGCACCCGGATGTCCGGGCGGGAGCCCGCCAGGTATCCCTTGTGCCAGCCGGGCTGGCGCTCGGTCTGGCCGTCGGCGTCCTGGCTGACGGCAGGCGTGCGTGCGTCCTGAATGGTCATGAGACCTGATCTCCCTACGCCGGCATTACCCGGTAACAGGTTCGGCGGTCGACGCAGCCTCTTCCCGTACGCATTTTCATGCGCGTACGGTGATCAGCGCCCTCTCAGCCCGGTGCTCCGAGCTCCCGCGTTGTGCAAAGTAGCCCCCACGCTAGCGTCATCTGTGGCGTGCTGAACAGTGGGCCCCCTCATCTCTTGCGATGATCTGCCGGTGACGTCCTTGCCGCAGCCCCCCACCACGCCCACGGACCCCCACGGCCACACCGGTCACGATCACGCGTCCCACGGACAGGCGACCGGTGCCTCCCACGGCGGCCACGGTGGCCACGGTGGCCACGGCCACAGCCATGGCCACGGGCCGGCGGCCCCGGTCTCCAAGCACCTGCGCAAGGTGATCGCCGCCGTGCTGATCCCCTTCGCCGCAGCCGTCTTCGTCGGCATGGCCGTGCTCTGGCCGGGCGGGGCCCCCGCCCACCAGCGCACCGGCGTGGGCTTCGACCGCCAGACCCAACAGGGCACGGTCGTCGCCTTGGCAAAGGTCGACTGCAAATCAGTGAACGCCTCCCAGGTGCCGCCCACCGGCGACACCTCCACCCCGGAGGGCCGCGAGGCGCAGGCCGCGCAGACCGGGGAGTGCAAGAAGGCGACGGTCGAGGTCGCCAGCGGAGCGGACAAGGGCCGGGCGTTCTTCGAGATCGTCCAGCCCGGCGCCCCGCGGCAGTTGGAGAAGGGCCAGGAGGTGGTGGTCGCGTACGCCCCTGACGCGCCGCGGGACCTCCAGTACTCCGTCGTCGACGTGAACCGCAAGCTGCCCCTGGCCCTGCTGGCCGGGATCTTCGCGCTCGCGGTCGTGGTGGTCGGGCGGATGCGCGGGGTGTTCGCGCTCGTCGCCCTGGTGGTGAGCTTCGCGATCCTGACGCTGTTCATCCTGCCGGCGATCCTCCAGGGCTCGAACCCCCTGCTCGTCGCCGTCATCGGAGCCAGCGCGATCATGCTGATCGCCCTCTACATGTGCCACGGCCTGACGGCCAGGACCTCGGTCGCCGTCCTCGGCACCCTCGTCTCGCTGCTGCTGATCGGGCTGCTGGGCTCGCTCTTCATCGACTGGGCCTTCCTGAGCGGCAACACGGACGACAACACCGGGCTGATCCACGGCCTCTACCCGCACATCGACATGAGCGGTTTGCTGCTCGCGGGCGTGATCATCGGCTCGCTCGGCGTCCTCGACGACGTGACCGTGACGCAGACCTCGGCGGTCTGGGAACTCCACCAGGCCGACCCGGGAATGGGCCCGCGCGGCCTGTACCGGGCGGCCATCCGGATCGGCCGCGACCACATCGCCTCGGTCGTCAACACCCTGGTGCTGGCCTACGCGGGCGCCGCACTGCCCCTGCTGCTGCTGTTCTCCATCGCGAACAGCAGCATGGGGTCGGTGGCCAACAGCGAGTTGGTCGCGGAGGAGATCGTCCGCACCCTCGTGGGCTCCATCGGGCTCGTGGCCTCCGTCCCCGTCACCACCGCGCTCGCCGCCCTGGTGGTTTCCGCCGACCGGACGGGCTCGCCGGCCGCCGCCGCGGTACCGCAGCCCGCGCGCGGCGGCCGGGGCCGTCGGCGCAAGCGCTGAGGGAACGTCGGGTCAGCCCGCGTTCTGCTCGTTCTGGCGCGCCTCGGCGAGGATCTTGCAGAGCTCCTCGTCGAGGTTCTCCTCGAAGTCGCCGAGATTGCGCTCCTGACCGAGCGGAACCAGCCGATCCGTGCGGTCGAGGAAGGCGACGAGCGGCGCCGCACTCGCGCGGAACAGGGCCCGGTCACAGCCCACCTGGAGGCGGATGTGAACGTCGGACAGCTCCTCCGGGTGGGTGGGCGCGATGTGCACATCGCCGTCACCGCACGGCTTGTTGATGCCGTCGAGAAGCAGTTCCCGGCCGAACGCCCAGGTCACAGGGGCGTCTCCGGGAAGGTGGAAGGTCAGGCGTACCGCGTAGGGGTCACGAGCCTCGTAACCGAGTTCCACCGGGATCCGGAACGCGAGCTCCTCGGAAACGAGGAAGCTCATCATGACCTCTGCCTGTACCGACTCGCGCATTGCCTACCCCGCTGTAGTGGAAGTGGCCAGGAATGTCCCCCAGGGCCCTCTTGACAAGAGTGGTGTAAGCGATTGCAGATCACAAGGAGTGAGTTTTCAGATACTGATAGAGAACGAGAGGGTGCTCAACAGCGCGCCTACTTCACTCCGTAGCCGATCGACCGCATAGAGCAACCGGTCCTGCTGGTGCAGCGGGAGGGAAATCGCCATGGTCGCGGCGGTGTCGCCGGCGGTGATCGGAATGGCCGCGCACACCGTGCCCAGGGAGTACTCCTGACGCTCGGTCACCGGCTGCATCCGCTCCAGGGAGCCGATCCGTTCCTCCAGTGCGCTCACGTCCCGCACGGTGTAGGGCGTGATGCTCTCGACCGGATGACGGCCGTAGTGCTCCCTGCGCGTCTTCTCGTCGAGCTGGCCGAGCAGGCACTGCCCGATGGCGTGCGCGTGGCCGGTCTCGCGGAAGTCGGCCCACTCTTCGCAGGCCGGGCGTGCGGGGGTGTCCGAGACGCCCACGACTTCGATCTCACCCTCGCGGTAGACCGCGAAGTAGACGGGCGCCCCGACCACGTCACGGAAGTGCGCGAGCGAGTCGAGGATCATGCTGCGACGTTTCTGCTGAAGTCCACCGCCCGCGAGCCTGCCGGCCGCGGCGCCGAGGACGAACACACCGCCCTCCCGCCGCAGATAGCCCTCGTGGGTGAGCGTGCGCAACAGGTGGTACGCCGTGGGGAGCGGCAGCCCCGCTTCCCGCGCCAGTTGCTTCGCCGGGGCTCCCTCTCGATGGGATCCCGCCGCTTCCAGCAGCCTCAGCGCCCGCTGCACCGAACCGATCAGGGTCGGCACAGCGACGTTGTGAACCGAAGCCAAAGCTCACCCCCAGGCGTGGCGGCGGACCTCGGGGGAGCCCGCCCTGCGGGGGCCGCCCCCGCGTGCACCGTGGCTCCTGGGGTTGTCGCCGGCGGCCGCTCGACGTAACCGCCTCTTCGGAGCAGGGGTACGGGCTGCCCGTGCCCAGGAAACAGTACGGATTGTCACTCTAACCACCGGTTACCGGCGAGTGGGCGGTTTGCCCGGTGCCGTTCCCCCGCCTGGGTCAATCGTGGTACCGCTCCCGGGTGGTGCGTCCTACCAGTCGCCCGCGGAGGACTTCGAACCGCTGCCCGTGAACTTCTTGACCACGAAGATCAGGCCACCGACGAGGGCGACGAAGAGCAGTGCCTTGAAGACGAAGGAGATCAGCGTGCCGATGATGGTGGTGATCACCCCGCCGAAGACGAAGATCGCCAGCAGCGGTACCGCGACCCACTTGACCCACCAGGGCATGCCCGCGAATGCCGCTCGGATGCCGTCCATGTCCTTACCTCTTCCTCGTCCGTGACTTCCTGCTCCGATGCTAGGAGCGCACGGTGCGGCGCGGGGGCCCGCGAGCCCTCGGAACCCCCTGATCCGCCCCCTAGGGGGACCGGGCCCGCGACCCTCAGCCGACGGGCCGGTCAGCCCGCCGGCCCCGCCCCGTCAGCCCTCCGGCGGGGAGAAGACCACCATCACCTTCAACGGCTCGGTGATGTGGTGGAACTTGTGCGGCACCCCGGCCGGTACGTAGACGACGCTGCCGTTCGCGACCGTCGTGGTCTCCTCCCCCACCGTGATCGAGGCCCGCCCGCTGACCACGAAGTAGACCTCGTCCTGCCGGTGCGGCTGCTGCGGATCGCTCTGGCCGGCGTCGAGGGCGTACAGCCCGACCGACATGTTGCGCTCCCGCAGGAACTGGAGGTACGCGCCGTCGTTGGCGGCCCGCTCCGCTTCGAGCTCGTCCAGCCTGAAGGCCTTCATCGTTGCTGTGCCCCTTGCCCTTGCTCGGTGGTGCGTGGGATCCGCTGATCTGACGATGTCCCACCCGGTTCTTCTCTGCCACGATCAGACACATGACGAATTTCGTAGTCAAGACGCTGGCCAATGCGGCGGCCCTGGCGGTGGCCGTCTGGCTGCTCGCCGGGATCACCCTCGACGACGGCAGTTCCCTGGGGCGCCGCACGCTCTCGCTGATCCTGGTCGCCCTGGTCTTCGGCCTGGTCAACCTGATCGTCAAGCCCGTCGTGAAGCTGCTCTCGTTCCCGCTGTTCGTCCTCACGCTGGGCCTGTTCACCCTCGTCGTGAACGCGCTGATGCTGCTGCTGACCTCCTGGCTGGCAGACCTGCTCGACCTCAGCTTCCACGTCGACGGCTTCTGGACCGCCGTCGTCGGCGGGCTGATCATCTCCGTCGTCTCCTGGGCCGTGAACCTGGCCCTGCCCGACAAGAACTGACCGGGGGCGCCCATGTACCGCGTCTGCTTCGTCTGCACCGGCAACATATGCCGATCCCCCATGGCCGAGTCGGTCTTCCGCTCCCACATCGCCGACGCCGGACTCGACGCCCTCGTCGAGGTGGACAGCGCCGGCACCGGAGGCTGGCACGAGGGCGACGGCGCCGATCCCCGCACCGTTGCCGTACTCGAAGCCGCCGGGTACGAACAGGACCACCGGGCACGGAAGTTCCGGGCCTCCTGGTTCGACCGCGTCGACCTGGTCGTCGCCCTCGACGCCGGCCACCTGCGCGACCTCCGCGCCCTCGCGCCCACCCCGGAGGCCGCCGCCAAGGTCCGGCTGCTGCGCTCGTACGATCCCGCGGCCCCGGCCGCACGGGACGGCGCGGCGGACGCGCTCGACGTGCCGGACCCCTACTACGGCTCCCTCGACGGCTTCGAGGAGTGCCTGGAACTGGTCGAGGCTGCGAGCCCGGGCCTGCTGGACGCCGTACGCGCGGCCGTGAAGGAGACCACCCCGTGAACACCCGACCCACCGGCGCGGACCGCCCCTCCGGCGCCGACGCCGTCGCCGACCGGTACGCGGACGCCACCCGCGCCGTGCGCGCCGGGCTGCCCGAGCCCGTCAAGAACGAACCCACCCTCCCCGGACCCGTCTTCGCCGCGCACTTCCACCTCCCCGGCGAGGTGAGCGGCCCGTACACCTACGGCCGCGACACCAACCCCACCTGGACCCTGCTGGAACGGGCCATCGGCGAACTGGAGGCCCCCGGTCAGGACGGCGTGGACACCGTCGTCTTCGCTTCCGGCATGGCCGCCGTCTCCGCCGTCCTGCTCTCCCAGGCCCGCACCGGCGACACCGTCGTCCTGCCCGACGACGGCTACCAGGCCCTCCCCCTGGTCCGGGAGCAGCTCCAGGAGTACGGGATCCACGTCCGCACCGCCCCGACCGCCGAGGACGCGCAGCTCGCCGCCCTCGACGGCGCCCGGCTGCTGTGGATCGAGACCCCGTCCAACCCCGGGCTCGACGTGTGCGACGTACGCCGGCTCGTGGCGGCCGCCCACGCCGGCGGCACCCTGGTCGCCGTCGACAACACCCTGGCGACCCCCCTCGGCCAGCGTCCCCTGGAACTCGGCGCGGACTTCTCCGTCGCCAGCGGCACCAAGGGCCTCACCGGCCACGGCGACCTGCTCCTGGGCTACGTCGTCTGCCGTGACCCCGCACTGGCCGGGAGCATCCGCCGCTGGCGCAAGGTCGTCGGCGCGATCCCGGGCCCCATGGAGGCCTGGCTGGCCCACCGGTCCCTGGCCACCATCCAGTTGCGGGCCGAACGCCAATGGGGCAACGCCCTGGCGGTCGCCGAGGCGCTGGCCGGCCGTTCCGAGGTGACCGGGCTGCGCTACCCGGGGCTCCCGGCGGACCCCTCGCACAAGACGGCCGTCCGGCAGATGAGCGGCTTCGGCTCGGTCGTCTCCTTCACCCTGCCCGACCGTGCGTACGCGGAGCGCTTCATGAGCGCACTGCGGCTGGTGGAGGACGCAACGAGTTTCGGCGGAGTGCGGTCCACCGCGGAGCGGCGCGGACGCTGGGGCGGGGACGCCGTACCCGAGGGCTTCATCCGCTTCTCGGCGGGCGCCGAGGATCCCGGTGACCTGGTCGCCGATGTGCTCCGGGCCCTTGATTCCGCGGGTTCCGGGGGCTGACCGGACCGGGGAAAAGCGGTCCGAGCCTCCCCCCTGGTGGCTCGGACCGCCCGGGTTCCCTAGCAGAAGAACCACGCCATCAAGGCTAGTTGACTCAGCGTCAGAGTCCAATCACGGTAGCGACAGGGGCCTATCGGCATATTTATAGTTGAAGGCCCCCACCGAGAGGGGCCGACATGGACCTGGCCCTGCTGCGCACCTTCGTCGCCGTACACCGGGCCGGCTCGTTCACCCGGGCCGCCGCGCTCCTCGGGCTGTCCCAGCCCGCCGTCACCTCGCAGATCCGCACCCTCGAACGCCAGCTGGGCCGGCCCCTCTTCCACCGCCGGGCCCGCGGCGTCACGCCCACCGCCGTCGGTGACGAACTGGCCCACAAGGCGGCCCCGCACCTCGACGCCCTGCTGCGGATCACCGAGACCGAACGGGAGGCCACCGGTACCTCGCGCACCCTCCACCTGGCCGGTCCACCCGAGTTCCTGTGCCTGCGGGTGCTCCCCGCCCTCGCGCCCCTGGTGGGGCAGGGGCAGAGCCTGCGCACCGCCCTCGCCCCCGACGCGCGGGAGACCCTCGACGGGCTGGCCGCCGGGCAGCACGACCTGGTCGTCACCCCCACCCGCCCGCGCGGCACGCTGTTCACCGCGAACGCCCTGTGCGACGAGGAACAGGTCCTGGTCGCGGCGCCCTACTGGGCCGCCCTCGTCGAGCGGGCCGCACTGCACGACACGGGGCCCGTCGCCCTCGACGGAATCCCGGTCGTCGAGGTCCACGAGAGCCTGCCGCTGGTCACCCGCTACTGGGCCACCGTCTTCGACTCCGTACCCGAGTGCGCCGCCACCGTCGTCGCACCCGATCTGCGGGCCGTACTGGAATGCGTCCGGGCCGGCGCCGGTCTCGCCGTGCTGCCCCGTTACCTGTGCCAGGACGCCCTCGACCGCGGTGAGATCGTGGCGCTGCTGGAACCGGCCCTGCCGCCCCTGCGGACCTGGTTCCTCGTCGTACGGGCCGGCAGCCTGGCCCTCGCCCATCTCGCGCGCGCCCACGACCGCCTGCTGCGCGCGGCCGCGCACTGGTGAGCCGCCGGGTTTCGGACCGTGGCGCGTTTCAGGAGCCCGGTACTGGGCCACTCTTCTCCCATGACCGAACGCCCCGTGGTCAAACGCACCGCCCGCGCGATCCTGCTCGACGGTGACGACCTGATCCTCATCAAGCGCACCAAGCCCGGCGTCGACCCGTACTGGCTCACGCCGGGCGGGGGAGTGGAGTCCTCGGACGCCACCGTCGTCGACGCCCTCCACCGAGAGCTCCACGAAGAGCTCGGCGCCAAGATCACCGATGTGGTGCCCTGTTTCGTCGACACCGTCGAGCACATCGCCTCCGGCGGGGTGACCGGCGTGAAGGTGCAGCACTTCTTCGTCTGTCACCTGGAATCGATGGACCCCGGCCAACGGCACGGCCCCGAGATCGACGAGCCCGAGGGCGAGTACGAGATCGTCCGCGTGCCCTTCAGCCGCGTCGGCATCGCCGCGGTCCACCTGGTGCCGCTCTCGCTGCGCCACTACCTCGACGGCAACATCGAAGGGGTCCGCGCCATGCACGCCCCCGACCTGGGCTGAGCTCACCGGGGAAACGGGAAGGGGAGCGGGCGGGCAGGAGCCCGGCCGGTTTCAGCCGGCCACGTCCGCCAGCTCCTCGACCGCGTCGTGGCGGATCCGCTCACCGGGGATCCCGATCCGCTTGAGGGCGTCCACACCACTGCGGATCATCGCGGGCGGCCCCGAGATGAAGGCGTCGTACGAGCTCCACGGCCCGTGTTCACCGATGGCCTGCGGGAGCTGGCCCGCCAGCCCCTCGCCGATCACCGGGCGCACCGACAGCCACGGGTGGGAGCGCTGGAGACCCAGCAGGGTGTCCTTGTCGTAGAGGTCGTGGTCGCTGCGCGCCCCGAAGAAGACCTCCATCGGGCGCCGCTCACCGTGGCCGGCCACGTCCTCGATCAGAGCCTTGATCGGGGCGATGCCGGTTCCTCCGCCCAGGCACAGCATCCCGTTGTCGGTGCTGTGGTCCACCACCATCGACCCGGCCGGCGGCCCCAGCCGCAGGACGTCGCCCGGCTGGGCATGGCGGACCAGGGCGTTGGAGACCCAGCCCGCCGGTACGGCCTTGACGTGGAAGGACAGCAGCCCGTCGGCTCGCGGGGCGGAGGCGAAGGAGTAGTGCCGCCACACCCGCGGCCACCACGGGGTCTCCAGGCTCGTGTACTGGCCCGCGAGGAAGGGGTACGGCTGGTCGGGGCGGACGGTCAGCACCGCGATGTCGGAGGTGCGCAGCTCGTGCGAAACCACCTCGGCGTGCCACCAGGCGGGCGCCTTGGTCTCGTCCTCGGCCGCCGCGTCGATCATGGTTTGTGAGATGGCGGTGTAGGCGCGCACCCATGCCGCCTGTGTCTCCGGCCCCCATGTGCGTTCGGCGTACCGGGCCAGTGCCCCGATCAGGGCTTCTCCCACCGCCGGGTAGTGGCCGGCCATCGTGCCGTACTTGCGGTGCCCGGTGCCGAGCCGGCGCAGGTAGGGAGTCAGCACCGCCGGGTCGTCGATGTGCTCGGCGGCGGTCAGCAGTGCCTTCAGCAGCCGGTCGCGCTGTACGTCCATCGCTGCGGGGAACATGCCCCGGACTTCCGGGTGCCCCGTGAACACCAGGGCGTAGAAGTATGAGGTCACCCGGTCGGCGACGGGTGCGATCTCGGTGAGGGTCCGGCGGATGAGCACGGCGTCCGGGGAGGGCTCGATCGCCCCGCCGCCCGAAGGTATCCGGCCCGTCGGTCTTGCCGATCTGGTGGGCGCAGCGTCCATGCGGTGCCTCGCTTCGAGCATCTCGGTCGGGTCTGCACGCGCCACGGCCTCGAATCCGTGGTTCCGGGTTTCACAGCGTGCCAGCTGACCGAGAGTGCGGCGGAGGAATGGGGAAAACCGCCTTACGGGCCACCTTTCCCCTTAAGATGCATCGCCTCCGGGGCGCGTCGTCCCGAGCCGGTATGCCTCGCGCAGGTCCCTGCCCTCGTAGACGTGGGTCGCCCGGCGGGCCAGGTGGGGCCTCGCGTTCACCGCCACCGACCGCGGGACGGCTTCGAAGAGGACCGCGTCGGTCATGGAATCCCCGTAGGCGACGCATTCGGCCCGGGTCACCCCGAAGCGCTCGCAGAGCCGGTCGGCGACGTCCACCTTGGCCTCGGGGGTCAGGATCCCGGTCACGTCGACGGGGCGGGTGAAGGGCACTTCCGGGTAGACCGATCCGTGAGCGGCGTGCGCGCCCCACTCCATCAGCAGCTCGACGAAGAACGAGGGGGACAGCGAGATCACCGCGCAGAGGTCGCCGCGTTCGGTGATCTCCTGCCAGACCTCCCGGATCCCCGAGATCCACGGGGCCCCGTCGAAGGCCGCGCGGACGTGCGCGGGCGTCAGGTCCGCCCACAGCCCGTGGGCGGCCACCGAGAACTCCTGCGGACCGATCTCCCGTGCCGAGAAGGCCCGCTCCAGCTCGGCGATCTCGGCCGACCTCCCGAGCTGGCGGGAGATCTCGACCGGTGCGGCCGATCCGTACATCAGCGTTCCGTCGAGATCGAAAAGGTGAAGCACCGTCATGGCCGTTGAGGCTAGCCGTTCCGTTCCCGCACCGGCTACCGCCGGGAGTCACCCCCGGTGAAAAGCGGATCCCGCCGACGGCGGGGGTGAATGTTTCACGTGAAACAGGGCCGATGTTTCACGTGAAACGGGGCCGATGTTTCACGTGAAACCTGGGTCTGTTTCACGTGGAACGTCGGCCCACCCGTCTCCTGAATCCCCTGGACTCCCCCCGAGTCGATGATCCACTCTGGGCCGGTGACACCACCACTCCTCACCGACCTGCCCATCCGTGCGCTCACCCCGGACGATCTCCGTCACTGCGCCGACCTGTCCGAGGACCGCGGCTGGCCCCGCGAAGACCACAAATGGGGACTGCTCCTCGCCGCCGGAAACGGATACGGCATCGACGCCCCCGACGGCCGCGGACTCGCCGCGGCCTGTGTCGTCACCCGCTACGGAAACACCCCGGCCAAGCCGGACCTCGCCGCGATCGGAATGGTGCTCGTCGCCGACCGGTACGCCCGCAAGGGCCTCGGGCGCCGGCTGATGGCCCACGTGTGCGACGACGTCCTCGCCGGTGTCCCGCTCACCCTGCACGCCACCCCCAACGGTCGCCCGCTCTACGAGGAGCTCGGCTTCGACACCACCGGACGGGCAGAGATGATCCGGGGACCCTTCCGTCCCGAAGCCGGCGGCCACGCCGCCGTCCCCGTCAGGCAGGCCACGGCCGAGGATCTCGCACCGATCGTCCGCCTGGACACCGAGGTGTTCGGCACCGACCGGACCCACATGATCGCGCGGCTGCCCGCCTTCGCCGACAAGGTTCTCGTCGCCGAGGACGGCGCCGGCGGCCTCATCGGCTACGCCGCCATCTGGCCCAACATGGACACCCATGTCATCGGCCCGCTGATCGCCCGTGACACCGCCACCGCACGGGCCCTGGTCACCGCGCTGGCGGCCACCACCGAACGACCCCTGCGCACGGACGTCGACGTACGCCACGAGGAACTCCTCGCCTGGCTCAAGGAGCGCGGTCTGGAGTCCCTGGCCTTCAACGCCGTCATGACCCGGAACATCCCCGGCCTCCCCGGCGACTGGACCCGCCGCTGGGCTCCCCTCACCGTCGCCGCAGGCTGACAGAGAAAGGCTTCCACCATGACCGGAACCCCCGCACTGACGATCCGACCCGCCACCGAGGAGGACCTGCCCGCCATCGTCGCCATGCTCGCCGACGACCCACTGGGGGCCACGCGGGAGTCCCCGGAGGATCTGACCCCCTACATCGCGGCCCTCAAGCGGCTGGCCGACGACGCCAACCAGCACGTCGTCGTCGCCGTCCGTGGCGAGCGGGTGGTGGGCACCCTCCAGCTGACGATCGTGAGCGGCCTGTCCCGCAAGGGCGCCACGCGCGCCATCGTCGAAGGGGTACGGGTCCACGCGGACGAACGCGGCAGCGGCCTCGGCACCCGGTTCATCGAATGGGCCGTCGAGCAGTCGCGGCAGGAGAACTGCCAACTCGTCCAGCTCACCTCGGACGTGACGCGCACCGATGCGCACCGCTTCTACGAGCGGCTCGGCTTCACGGCCTCCCACGTGGGGTTCAAGCTCCAGCTCTGACCGGCTCCGGCATAGGCCGGGCCGCTGTCGGCGGCCCGGCCTACGATCGGGAGGATGAGCACCGGCCTCCCCCTCGTCACCACCGCGGAACGTCGCCACCGGCTGGGCCGGCGGCATCGACTGGCTCCTTCGGCCCGTGCCGCCACCCCGAGCCAGGCGGCGGACGCCGTCGTCGCCCTGCACGCCACCGACGCCGCCACCGTCCACCTCTCCGCCCGCGCCCGCCTCACCGAAGGCGGACCCGCCGCGATCGAGGCGGCCCTGTACGAGGACGTCAATCTCGTCCGGCTGCTCAGCATGAGGAACACCCTCTTCGCCGTCTCCGCCGAACTCGCCCCCTACGTGGACGCGTCCTGCGCACGGAGCATCGCGGCGAAGGAACGCCGGGCCCTCCTCAAGCACCTCGCCGAGGACGGCCAAGGCCTCGACGCCGACTGGCTGACCAGGACCGAGACCGCTGCCCTCGACGCCCTGGACATCCTGGGGCCCTCGACCGGCAGCCAGCTCTCCGCCGCCGTCCCCGCCCTCCGGCAGAAGATCACCATCAGCCGGGGCAAGAAGTACGAGACCGAGACCGGGGTCACCACCCGGGTCATCCGCGTGCTGGCCGCCGACGGCCGGATCCGCCGGGACCGGCCCCGCGGATCATGGACCTCCAGCCAGTTCCGCTGGGTGCACACCCAGCCCTGGCCCGCCCTGCCCGCCGCCGAGGCCCGTGCCGAACTCGCCCGCCGCTGGCTGCGCGCCTACGGGCCGGCCACCGAGGCCGACCTCAAGTGGTGGACCGGCTGGACCCTCACCGAAGTCCGCAAGGCCCTGGCCGCCGTGGCCCCCGAGCAGGTCCGCCTGGACGACGGGGGCACGGCGCTCGTCCTCCCCGGCGACACCGCGGCCGAGCCCGCGCCCGAGGCCTGGGCCGCACTCCTGCCCGGTCTCGACCCCAGCGGCATGGGCTGGGCCGACCGGAGCTTCCACCTCGACCCCGCCCACCGTCCCGCCCTGTTCGACTACGCGGGCAACATCGGCCCGACCGTGTGGTGGAACGGGGAGATCGTCGGCGGCTGGGCCCAGCGGGCGGACGGGGAGATCGTCTGGCGGCTGCTGGCCGACCCCGGGCGGGAGGCCTCGGAGGCGATCACGGCCGAGGCCGCCCGGCTCGCCGAGTGGGTGGGCGACGCCCGCGTCACCCCGCGGTTCCGCACCCCGCTGGAGCGCGAACTCACCGCCTGACCCCGACCCCGTCAGCCGATGCCGCGCCAGCCCTGCGGGTCCACCCCGCCGGGCACCGGGGCCTCGGGGTCGTAGGGCTCCCGCGTGAACACGAACGACCCGAGGTCGAGGTGGCTCGGTGTACCGTCGTCCCGCCGGACGGCACGCAGGGTCTCCCCCGCGTAATAGCCCGTCAGGCCCGTCCAACTGCCGTCCGGTTCGCCGCGGAACCGGGCCGAGCGGCCGGTCACGCCGACCGGCCCCAGCTCCAGCGAGCCGTCGGCACGCAGCCGCAGCACGTGCGCCGCGGTGCCCCAGTACCAGATCCCGGTCAGCTCCAGCGGCACCCGGTCGTCCTCCCGGAACGGCCGCCACGGCTCGGGGAAGCGCGGCTCCGCCTCCGCCACGATTCCGATCAGGTCCGTGGCCACCGTCGAAGCGGGCACCCCCGAGGTGCAGTTGGCCAGGACGACCGCCGTCAGGTCCTCCTCCTCGCTCAGCCACAGCCCCGCCACGAATCCCGGCAGGGAACCGCCGTGGCCGACGAGCCGGCGCCCGTCGCAGACGTTCACCTGGAGACCCAGCCCGTAGCCGGCGTCGGCGCTGCCGGGGGCCGCAGGAGCGGCCGCGGCGCGCATCTCCCGTACGCTCTCCGCGCTCAGCACCCGCTCGTCGCCCCGCAGCAGGAAGGCGGCGAACCGCGTGAGGTCCCCGGTCGTGGACCACAGCTGCCCGGCCGCGGCCATCACCCCGAGGTCCTCCGCGGGCTCGGGCATCATCAGGTCCGCCCACGGATGCACCGCCCAGCCGCCCGCGTGCGGGGCGCGCGGTTCGCCGCTCGTCCGGTCCAGCCCCAACGGCTCCAGCACCTCGGCGCGCAGCACCTGCTCCCACGGCTTCCCGCGGAGCGCCTCGACGAGGGAACCCAGCAGCGTGTAACCGGGGTTCGAGTAGTGGAAGGCGCGTCCGGGGGCGTGCTTGAAGGGCTCCTCGCCGAGCACCTCGGCCAGCCCGGGCCGCAGTTCGGCGGACGAACGCTCCCACCACTGACCCGGCGTCTCGGCCGCCAGTCCGCCGGTGTGGGCGAGCAGTTGGGCCACGGTCACCTCGTCGGCACCGGTCCCGGGCACGTGCCGGCCCAGCGGGTCCGAGAGGTCCAGCAGGCCCTCGTCACGCAGCCGCATCACCAGAACGGCCGTGAAGGTCTTGGTGATCGAGCCGATCCGGTACTGCACGTCCCCGTCCGGGCCGTGGCCCTCGACCGAGGTCCGGGAGCCCTCCCAGACCACCTCCCCACCGCGCGAGACGGCCGCCACCAGCGACGGTGAGCGTCCCTCGCTCTGCGCGACGGCGAGCCGGTGCCTCAGCGCGCGCCGGGTGGAGGGGAGCAGTTCCAGATCTTCAGCAAGGGCGTCCATGGCCGGATGCTACGTGTTGGCCATGTCCACGAACCGAGAATAATGACCTTGGAAGGCCACCGTGATGGTGGCCGTCGGGCCGTTACGGTGCTTGGCCACGATCAGGTCCGCCTCGCCCGCGCGCGGGGACTCCTTCTCGTACGCGTCCTCACGGTGCAGCAGGATCACCATGTCGGCGTCCTGCTCGATGGAACCCGATTCACGCAGGTCGGAGACCATCGGCTTCTTGTCGGTGCGCTGTTCGGGACCACGGTTCAGCTGGGACAGCGCGATCACCGGCACCTCCAGCTCCTTGGCCAGCAGCTTGAGGTTTCGGGACATGTCCGAGACCTCCTGCTGGCGGCTCTCGGGCCGGCGGGAGCCGCCCGACTGCATCAGCTGGAGGTAGTCGATGACGACGAGCGAGAGGTCGTTGCGCTGCTTGAGCCGACGGCACTTGGCGCGGATCTCCATCATCGACAGGTTGGGCGAGTCGTCGATGTACAGCGGGGCGGCCGAGACGTCGGGCATCCGCCGGGCGAGCCGGGTCCAGTCGTCGTCGGTCATGGTGCCCGAGCGCATGTGGTGCAGCGCCACCCGGGCCTCGGCCGAGAGCAGGCGCATCGCGATCTCGTTGCGGCCCATTTCGAGGGAGAAGATGACGCTCGGCAGGTTGGCCTTGATGGAGCAGGCCCGCGCGAAGTCCAGCGCGAGCGTCGACTTGCCCATGGCGGGACGGGCGGCGATGACGATCATCTGGCCCGGGTGCAGGCCGTTGGTCAGGGAGTCGAGGTCGGTGAAGCCCGTGGGCACCCCGGACATCTGACCGGAGCGCGAGCCGATCGCCTCGATCTCGTCGAGCGCGCCCTCCATGATGTCGCCGAGCGGGAGGTAGTCCTCGGAGGTCCGCTGCTCGGTGACGGCGTAGATCTCGGCCTGGGCGCTGTTGACGATCTCGTCGACGTCGCCGTCCGCCGCGTATCCCATCTGCGTGATCTTCGTACCGGCCGCGACCAGGCGGCGCAGGACGGCCCGCTCGTGGACGATCTCCGCGTAGTACTCGGCGTTCGCCGCGGTCGGCACGGACTGCACCAGGGTGTGCAGGTACGAGGCCCCGCCGACCTTGCTGATCTCTCCGCGCCGGGTGAGCTCCGCGCCGACCGTGATGGGGTCGGCCGGCTCACCCTTGGCGTACAGGTCGAGGATGGCCTGGTAGATCGTCTCGTGCGAAGGACGGTAGAAGTCGTGGCCCTTGAGGACCTCGACCACGTCGGCGATCGCGTCCTTGGAGAGCAGCATGCCGCCGAGCACCGACTGCTCGGCGTCGAGGTCCTGCGGGGGGACGCGCTCGAAGCCGCCCCCGCCGCCGTCCCAGGAGCCGCCCTCGCGGCCCCGGTCCTGCTGTTCGTCCCCGCGGCCGCGGCCCTCGGCGTTACGGCGCGTGCGGGCGGGCAGACGGTCACTGGGACCGCTGTCGGCCCAGGGGTCGTCCATGGGCTCGGGCATGCTCACCGGGCCGCCTCCTCCCGTCCGCAACGCGGACCTCGCCGTGTCACTCTTTCTACGACACGGCTCTGACATTTGGGACACCCGGATCGGCGTTCGGCGCGTCGGGCAACGCACAACGGTAGGGCCGCGGACGACGTCAGCCAATCTTGTTATCCACAGGCTGTGTGGATGAGATGTGGACGACGGAGCCAATGCTGTGGGTAACTCACCCGAAGCTGTGCACGGACCGGGGGACGGCGCTGTGGACAAAATCACCTGACCCACCTCGCCACCCCATCTGACCTGCATTTTCTCCTTCCGCAGGCTGTGGGGAAGAAAATTCTTGGCCACTGTCTCAAGATCGCCTCCAACGGGGTGGGAAGAACGCCCAAGTCAGCGCGCTGGTAAGGACTCAAAGGCCCTTGCATCCGTTACCTGTGGAAGATTAGATTGAGCGCATGACACAGGCCCCCACCGCTGAGAAGGCTGCCCCGAGACGGCACGATCGCGAGATCCTCGCCCTCGCCGTCCCGGCCTTCGGCGCGCTCGTCGCCGAACCCCTCTTCGTGATGGCCGACAGCGCCATCGTGGGACACCTCGGCACCCCCCAGCTGGCCGGCCTCGGCATCGCGGCGGCGCTGCTCACCACCGCGGTGAGCGTCTTCGTCTTCCTCGCCTACGCCACCACCGCGGCCGTGGCCCGCAGGGTCGGCGCGGGCGACCTCCGGGCCGCCATCCGACACGGCATGGACGGCATCTGGCTCGCCCTGCTGCTCGGCGCGGCCGTCGTTGCCGCGGTCCTGCCCGGCGCGCCCTGGCTCGTCTCGCTCTTCGGCGCCTCGGACTCCGTCGCCCCGTACGCAGAAACGTATCTGCGCATCTCCGCGCTCGGTATCCCCGCCATGCTCGTGGTGCTGGCTGCCACCGGCGTCATACGCGGCCTCCAGGACACCCGTACACCCCTCTACGTGGCGATCGGCGGCTTCGCCCTCAACGGAGCCCTGAACGTGGCCCTGGTCTACGGCGCGGGCCTCGGCATCGCCGGCTCCGCATGGGGCACCGTCATCGCCCAGTGCGCCATGGCCGCCGCCTACCTCGTCGTGGTCGTCCGGGGCGCCCGCCGCCACCGGGCCTCGCTGCGCCCCGACGCGGCCGGCATCCGCGCCTGCGCCCAGGCGGGCGTGCCGCTGCTGGTCCGCACCCTGTCCCTGCGCGCCATCCTGATGATCGCAACTGCCGTGGCGGCGCGGCTGGGGGACGCCGACATCGCCGCCCACCAGATCCTGCTGTCCCTGTGGAGCCTGCTCGCCTTCGCCCTGGACGCCATCGCGATCGCCGGGCAGGCCATCATCGGCCGCTACCTGGGCGCCGGGGACGGCGCGGGCGCCAAGGCCGTGTGCCGCCGCATGGTCCAGTGGGGCATCGGCGCAGGCCTCGTCCTGGGCCTGCTGGTCGTCCTGGCCCGCCCGGTGTTCATCCCGCTCTTCACCGGCGACCCCGCGGTCGAGAACGCCCTGCTGCCCGGCCTGCTCGTCGTGGCGGTGGCCCAACCGGTCTGCGGGATCGTCTTCGTCCTCGACGGAGTGCTGATGGGCGCCGGCGACGGCCGCTACCTCGCTGGGGCGATGCTGCTGACCCTYGCCGTCTTCGCGCCGGCCGCCCTGCTCGTCCCGGCCCTCGGTGGGGGTCTGACCGCCCTCTGGTGGGCCATGACCCTGATGATGCTGGTCCGGATGGTCACCCTCCAGCTGCGCGCCCGCTCCGGCCGCTGGCTGGTCACCGGAGCCACCCGCTGACCGGAGGCCACCCCGTCCCGGAGACCGGTCCTGACGCCGATGCCGAGCCGCCCTCTGGTCATGTTTCACGTGAAACATGACCAGAGGGCGGCTCGTTTCACGTGAAACACCGCCACGGAGCCACCCGGACATGACGAAGGGCCGCACCCCGGAGGGTGCGGCCCTTCATTCGCTGCCTCAGGCGGCGGCGACGACCTCGACGCCCACGTTCGCGACGACCTCAGCGTGCAGACGCACGGAGACCTGGTACGAACCGAGGGTCTTGATCGGGGAGCCCAGCTCCACGCGACGCTTGTCGACCTTCGGGCCACCGGACGCCTCGATCGCCGTGGCGATGTCGGCCGGGGTGACGGAACCGAAGAGACGGCCGGCGTCACCCGCGCGGGTGGCCAGACGGACCTTCACGCCTTCGAGCTTGGCCTTGACCTCGTTGGCCTGCTCGATGGTCGCGATCTCGTGGATCTTGCGGGCGCGGCGGATCTGCGCCACGTCCTTCTCGCCACCCTTGGTCCAGCGAATCGCGAAGTTCCGCGGGACCAGGTAGTTGCGAGCGTAACCGTCCTTGACGTCGACGACATCGCCGGCGGCACCGAGGCCAGAAACCTCGTGGGTCAGGATGATCTTCATTAGTCGGTCACCCTTTCCTTATCGCGCGGTGGACGTGTAGGGCAGCAGCGCCATCTCACGGCTGTTCTTCACGGCCGTGGCGACGTCACGCTGGTGCTGCGTGCAGTTGCCGGTAACGCGGCGGGCACGGATCTTGCCGCGGTCGGAAATGAACTTCCGCAGCATGTTCGTGTCCTTGTAGTCCACGTACGCGGTCTTGTCCTTGCAGAACGCGCAGACCTTCTTCTTAGGCTTGCGCACAGGCGGCTTCGCCATTGTGTCTCTCCTGTGTGATCAAGAAGTGGGGATGGAGCTGCCCTTAGAAGGGCGGCTCGTCCGAGTAGCCACCGCCGGAGCCGCCGGAGCTTCCGCCCCAACCGCCCCCGCCGCCGCCCTGCTGCTGGCCACCGGCCGGCGCGCTGGACGCCCACGGGTCGTCGGAGGGAGCTCCGCCGCCCTGCGGGGCGCCACCGCTGGGGGCTCCGCCCCAGCTGCCGCCACCCTGCTGCTGACCGCCGCCGCCGTATCCACCCTGGCCACCGCGACCGGTGGTCTTGGCGACCTTGGCCGTGGCGTTCTTCAGGCTGGGGCCGACTTCCTCGACGTCCAGCTCGTAGACCGTGCGCTTGACACCCTCACGGTCCTCGTACGACCGCTGCCTCAGCCGGCCCTGCACGATGACGCGCATGCCCCGCTGAAGGGACTCGGCGACGTTCTCGGCCGCCTGCCGCCACACCGAGCAGGTCAGGAACAGGCTCTCGCCGTCCTTCCACTCATTGGTCTGACGGTCGAAGGTGCGGGGGGTGGACGCGACACGGAACTTCGCGACCGCCGCACCCGAGGGGGTGAAGCGCAGCTCGGGGTCGTCGACGAGATTGCCGACGACCGTGATGACGGTCTCGCCTGCCATGGATGAACCTCTCGGCGGGGATTGCTGCTGGGCTGCTGTGCTACTCGGTCCCGATTACCGCTGAACCGAAGTTCAGTGGGTCTCGGGGCGAAGGACCTTGGTCCGGAGAACCGACTCGTTCAGGTTCATCTGGCGGTCGAGCTCCTTGACGACCGCAGGCTCGGCCTGCAGGTCGAGGACCGAGTAGATGCCCTCGGGCTTCTTCTTGATCTCGTAAGCGAGACGACGACGGCCCCAGGTGTCGACCTTCTCGACCTTTCCGTTGCCCTCACGGACGACGGAGAGGAAGTTCTCGATCAGGGGGGCGACAGCGCGCTCCTCCAGATCGGGGTCGAGGATGACCATCACTTCGTAGTGACGCATGTGGAACCCACCTCCTTTGGACTCAGCGGCCACGGTCGTTCCGTGGCAGGAGGGTCGTGATGCGTGCCGCACGGTGTCCGAGAGCAGACACCGCGCAGACCGTACAGACTACCCCGTCGACTCCTTCCGGTTGAAATCCGGCAGGAGAGGGCCACAATCTGTAAGCACCGGGTGTGCACGGTGCTATGTCCTCCGGCTCCGCCGGGGGCGGCTCCGCCGCACCGCTCTGCTGCAGCCAGGAGGTGCCTTCCGATGGCACAGGCAATGCGACGCCAGTCCTCCCAGTCGATCTCCCTCTTCTCGACCGACGGCAAGCCCCACCCGCTCCAGGACACCCTGGTGGCGGTCACCCTGGTCCTCGGCGCCGTGGCGTTCGTCACTGCGTTCTTCCACAATCTGCACCTGCTCACCTCATGGACCGGACTGGTCGGGATCGTGACGGGGCTGTACGGACAGTTCATCTCCGCCACGACACGCGAGCGCTTCGCACTGATCATCGGCCTTGGCGCGTCTGCCATCGGCTTCTTCCTCGGCATGGCCCACGGGGGCCTCTTCGGCGGCTGGCTGGGCTGACCGGGGGACCTCCGCGACGGGGCGCCGGCCTCACACCGGCCCGGGCTACGGCCCGTCCCCCAGATGGGTGGCGCCCCTGTCGCAGTAGGCTTCGCGCCATAGCCAGCGAAGCCGCCGGAGGAGACACCCCGCATGAGCCTGTCCCTGAGCACCATCAGCCGAGAGCAGCATCTGGCCTACCTCCAGAGCCTGCCCTCGGCTAGCCACTGCCAGGTCCCGGCATGGGCCGACGTCAAGAACGAGTGGCGCTCGGAGAACCTCGGATGGTTCGACAAGTCCGGTGAACTCGTCGGTGCCGCGCTGGTGTTGTACCGCCAGCTGCCCAAGGTGAAGCGGTACCTCGCGTACCTCCCCGAGGGCCCGGTCATCAACTGGTACGCACCGAATCTGGAGGAATGGCTCCAGCCGATGCTGGCGCACCTGAAGAACCAGGGCGCCTTCACGGTGAAGATGGGCCCTCCGGTCGTCATCCGCCGTTGGAACTCCGCCGCCATCAAGGCCGGAATCCAGGACCCGGACGTCAAGCGCCTGCGTGACGTGGAGGCCTCGGTCATCGAGCCGCGCGCCTTCGAGGTGTCCGACAAGCTGCGCCGCATGGGCTGGCAGCAGGCCGAGGACGGCGGAGCCGGCTTCGGTGACGTCCAGCCCCGCTACGTCTTCCAGGTGCCGCTGGCGAACCGTTCGCTGGACGATGTCCTCAAGGGCTTCAACCAGCTGTGGCGCCGCAACATCAAGAAGGCCGAGAAGGCCGGCGTCGAGGTCGTCCAGGGCGGCTACGAGGACCTGCCGACCTGGCAGTACCTCTACGAGATCACCGCCGAGCGCGACAAGTTCCGCCCGCGCCCGCTCAGTTACTTCCAGCGCCAGTGGACGGCCCTCAACTCCGAGGACCCCAACCGGATGCGGCTGTACATCGCCAAGCACGAGGGGGAGCCGCTGGCCGCCGCCACGATGCTCACCGTCGGCCAGCACGTCTGGTACTCGTACGGCGCCTCCGCCAACCACAAGCGTGAGGTCCGGCCCTCGAACGCGATGCAGTGGCGCATGCTGCGCGACTCGTACGCGCTCGGCGCGAGCATCTACGACCTGCGCGGCATCAGCGACACGCTGGACGAGAACGACCACCTGTTCGGCCTGATCCAGTTCAAGGTCGGCACGGGCGGCGAGGCCGTCGAGTACGTCGGCGAGTGGGACTTCCCGCTCAACAAGATGCTGCACAAGGCGCTCGACATCTACATGTCGCGCCGCTGACCCCGCCGCATCCACACACCGCACCGCTGCACCACGCAGCTTTCCAGAGAGGCTCCGGACGGGCATGGCGCTCACGCTCTACGTCGACACCGCGCGCTGGCGTGCGCACCAGAAGCAGATCACCGATCAGTTCCCCGGGCTGATCCCCGTCTGCAAGGGCAACGGCTACGGCTTCGGCCACGAGCGGCTGTGCGAGGAGGCGACCCGCATGGGCGCCGACATCCTGGCCGTCGGAACGACGTACGAGGCCGCCAGCATCAAGGACCACTTCGGTGGCGACCTGCTCGTCCTCACCCCGTTCCGGCGGGGTGAGGAGCCCGTTCCGCTGCCGGACCGGGTGATCCGTTCGGTCTCCTCGGTGGACGGGGTCCGCGGTCTGGTCGGCGCCCGCGTGGTCATCGAGTGCATGAGCTCGATGCGCCGCCACGGCATCTCCGAGCAGGACCTGGGCCTGCTGCAGTCGGCGATCGAGGACGTCCGGCTGGAGGGCTTCGCCCTGCACCTGCCCCTGGACCGCCCTGACGGCTCGGACGCCGTCGAGGAGGTCATCGGCTGGATGGACCGGCTGCGCGCGGCCCGGCTGCCGCTGCACACCATGTTCGTCAGCCACCTGCGGGCCGAGGAGCTGGGGCGGCTCCAGCAGCAGTTCCCGCAGACCCGCTTCCGGGCCCGGATCGGCACCCGGCTGTGGCTGGGCGACCACGAGGCGACCCAGTACCGCGGCGCGGTCCTGGACGTCACGCGGGTGGCCAAGGGCGACCGGTTCGGCTACCGGCAGCAGAAGGCCGCCTCCGACGGCTGGCTGGTCGTGGTCGCGGGCGGCACCTCGCACGGGGTGGGCCTGGAGGCCCCCAAGGCCCTGCACGGGATGATGCCGCGCGCCAAGGGCGTCGCCCGGGCCGGCCTGGCCACCGTCAACCGCAACCTTTCGCCCTTCGTGTGGGCGGGCAAGCAGCGCTGGTTCGCCGAGCCCCCGCACATGCAGGTGTCGATCCTGTTCGTGCCCTCGGACGCGACCGAGCCGAAGGTCGGCGACGAGCTGGTGGCGCACCTGCGGCACACCACGACGCAGTTCGACCGGGCGCTCGACGCCTGATCCGCACCGGACGGTCCGGCCGGTGCGGCCGGACCGCTCAGTGCCCGGGGTCCGTGCCCCAGTCGACCCGCTGTCCCTCGGAAGGCGCCGCGTACTGCGGCGCCTTCGCCCTGTCAGAGAGCACGAACGCGTCCTCGGCGCCGTCCAGGACGCCTCCGGAGGGGTCGTCCGATCCGTCGCGCCGTACGACGTCCCGCTCGGGCAGCAGGATGTCCCGTACGACGACGGCGCACAGGTAGAGCGTGGCCAGCAGGTGGGCGACGATCGCCAGCTGGTACCCCTCCACCGGCAGGCCCTGGTGCTTGTCCCCGCTGGTCGTGTACGCCAGGTAGAACCAGATCCCGAGGAAGTACACGATCTCGCCGGCCTGCCAGATCAGGAAGTCCCGCCAGCGGGGCCGGGCCAGCGCGGCGAGCGGGATCAGCCACAGCACGTACTGCGGCGAGTAGACCTTGTTGGCCAGGACGAAGGCGGCGACCACCAGGAAGGCCACCTGGGCGAAGCGGGGCCGCCTCGGGGCCGTCAGGGTGAGCAGCCCGATCGCCAGGCACAGCAGCAGGGTCAGCCCGGTCGCGTAGGTGTTGGCCCCTTCCAGCGGGTTTCCGGTGCGCTGGGAGATCAGCAGCCACACGGAGCCGAAGTCGATGGGCCGTTCCTGGCTGAAGACGTAGAACCGCTTCCAGCCGTCCCAGGCGAAGTACATGACGGGGCCGTTCACCACGAGCCAGGAGACGGCCGCGCCCAGGGCGGTGGCTCCGAAGGCGCGCCACTTCCCGGCGCGCCAGCACAGCACGAACAGCGCCCCGAGCAGCAGCACCGGATAGAGCTTCGCCGCGGTCGCGAGGCCGATGAGGACACCGGCGAGCAACGGGCGGCTGCGCGACCACATCAGCATCGCGACGGCGGCCAGGGCGACGGCCGGCAGGTCCCAGTTCACGGTCGCGTTGAGGGCGAGCGCCGGGGCCAGGGCGACGAGCAGGGCGTCCCAGGGGCGGCGGCGGTGGGTGCGGGCGACGCACACGGCGATCACCGCCGCGCAGGCCATCAGCATGCCGGCGTTGACCATCCAGTACATCTGCTCGCGGTGCTGGACGGCTCCCGACGAGGGCGTCAGCCACGCGGCGACCTGCATGAAGGCACCGGTGAGCACCGGGTACTCCAGGTACTGCATGCCGCCGTACTTCGGGTCGACCGCGACGTCGGGGAAGCGGTCGAAGTAGGGCACGAGGCCGTCGGCGAAGCCGCGGGCCGAGTACAGGTGCGGGATGTCGGAGTAGCAGGCGTGCGTGTACTGCGAGCCCGCTCCCCGGAACCACGCCCAGTCGTAGCAGGGCAGCTTCTGCGCCATGCCGAGCGCGAACATGCCGATGACGACGAGGGCCACCACGCGGACCGGTCCCAGCCAGTGGCCGCCGATCCGTGCGCGGCGGCCGAGGGGGCCGCCGATGAGCTCACTGCCGGCGGCGGCGACCTCGTCCTGCTGGGTGGGCAGTACGGGCCGGTCCTCGTGCACCTTGGTCATGCGCTCATCCTGCCGTACCGGGCCGGACGCGCGGGAGGGCCGCCGCACGGGGTGCGACGGCCCTCCCGGGTGGAGGCGGGTACGGGATCAGCCTCCGCCACCGATGGTGGCGCCCCAGTTGGTCACTCCGCCGGGCCGGCCGGGCCGGCCGGTGGGGGGTGTCGTGGGCTGTCCGGTGGTGCCGCCCGTCGGGCCGCCGTTGGTGCCTCCGTTGGTGTTCCCGCCGTTGCCCGTGCCGGCGGCCGTCGCCGGGTCGCAGTAGAGCTTCCACGGCTTGCAGGACGGCTTGCCGCCGTCGGACGGGGACGGGGAGACCATCGACGGGGAGGGCGACGCGGAGGTCGAGGGCGAGGCCGAGGGCGAGGGGACCGCCGCCGGCGTGGGCGTCGGGGCGCCGGCCGCATCCGCGACGACGCCGATGTCCTCGGCCTCCGGGAAGTCCTTGGCCGGGGTGCCCTTGAGGGCCTCGCGCATGTACTCGGTCCAGATCACGGCCGGGATGTCACCACCGTGGATGGAGTCGACCCCGCCCACGTGGTTCATGGACAGCAGCTTGCGGTCCTTGCCCTTGGCGTTCGGGTCGTTGCGGAAGAGCGTCACCGAGGTGGACAGCTGCGGGGTGTAGCCGACGAACCAGGCCGACTTGTTCTGGTCGGTGGTACCGGTCTTGCCGGCGGCGGGCCGGCCGAGCTTCTTCGCCTTGGTGCCGGTGCCGTTCTCGACGACGTTCTGGAGCACCTTGGTGATGTTGTTCGCGACGGCGTCGTCCATGGCGCGGGCCTCCTTGGGAGGCCCGAAGCCGGGAAGGGTCTTGCCGTCCTTCTGGACCGTCTGCACCGAGTAGGGCTCGCGGTGCGTGCCGGACGCGGCGAAGGTGGCGTACGAGTCGGCCATCCGGATGGCGCTGGGGGTCGAGGTGCCCAGGGCGAAGGAGGCGTTGTCGTTCTCGTCCATCGACTCCTCCAGGATGCCGGTGGACTTCGCGACGGAGCGGACCTTGCTGTGGCCGACGTCGAAGACGAGCTGGGCGAACGGCACGTTGATCGACTGCCGCATCGCCTCGTTGAGGGTCACGTAGCCGTGGGCCTCGGGGCTCTCGTTCTTCTGCCGGAACGGCTTGCCGTCCTTGTCGAGGAGCGGCTTGCCCTCACGGTTGTTGATCACCGTGAGGTCGTCGGCGTTGTACTTGCTGTCGATCGAGATGCCCGAGCCCTTGGAGTTCTGGGTGCCGTACTCCAGGGCGGCGGCCAGCACGTAGGGCTTCCAGGTCGAGCCGACCGGGACGCCCGAGGTGTTGGCGTTGTTGGTGAAGTGCTTCTGGTCGAAGCCGGGGCCGCCGTACAGGGCGACGATCGCGCCGGACTTCACGTCGACCGACGCGGCGCCGAACTGCACGAACGTGTCGTACTCGGGGCGCGCCTTCTCGTCGAGGAAGTCGTTGCGGGTGTCCTCCACCGCCTTGACCAGCGCGTCCACCCTGGGCTTCTCGAAGGTGGTGCGGATCGTGTAGCCGCCGAGGGCCATCTTCTCGGCGCTGATGTCGCCGGTCTTCATGACGTACGACTTGGCGACGTCGACGAGGTAGCCGATCTGGCCGGTCAGGCCGCGGCCCTGCGCCAGGTCGACGCGCTCGGGGAAGTCCTTGTACTTGTCCCGCTCGGACTGTTCCATCCGCCCGACCGCGACCTCCCGGTCGAGGACCCAGGCCCAGCGCAGGCGCGCCCGCTTCTCGTTGGCCTCGGGGGTCGCCGCCGAGCCGACGCCGCCGTCCGGGTTGTAGAGGTTGGGGCCCTTGAGCATGGAGGCGAGGAACGCGCTCTCGGACGGGTTGAGGTCCTTGGCGTCCTTGCCGAAGTAGGCCCGCGCGGCGGCCTGGATGCCGTAGGCGTCCCGGCCGTAGTAGGCGGTGTTGAGGTAGCCGGCGAGGACGGTGTTCTTCTCCTCGGACACACCGAGCTTGATCGAGATGAAGAGCTCGGTGACCTTGCGCTTCAGGGTCTGCTCGGAGTCCAGGTACATGTTCTTCACGTACTGCTGGGTGATCGTCGAGCCGCCCTGGGTGGAACCGCCGGTGGCCATGTTGACCACGGCACGGGCGATGCCCATCGGGTCGACGCCCTTGTCCGTCTCGAAGGACTGGTTCTCCGCGGCGATCACGGCATTCCGCATCGACACGGGAATCTGGTCGATCGGCACGATCTGGCGGTTCGTGGAACCGCCCGTGGCGACCATCTGAGAGCCGTCGGACCACTCGAAGACGTTGTTCTGCGCCTGGGCCGCCTTGTTCGGGTCGGGCGTGCCCACGCTGGCGATGCCGATGCCGGCGCCGGCCACGATGACCGCGAAGAAGCCGAGGGCCGTGCCCCCGACCAGCTTCCAGGAGGGCACGAAACGCTTCCAGCCCTCCTTCTCGGCCCGCGGGTAGTTGATGAGCCGGCCGCCCTTGCCCCCCTTGCCACCTGGGCGGCCGCGGCCCGCGGCTCCTCGCTGGGCGGCCCGGCGGGCGTCGGCGCGGCTGCCGGGCGGGGTGTGTCCCGCGGCCGGGCCGGCGG